>JAAZCI010000174.1 GCA_012513365.1 Lysobacteraceae bacterium | reverse complement strand
CTACCCGCTTTAACGGCTTTCGAGAATAACAATACAAGCCGATTCAATATCACCTCAGGAGACTTACATCACAATGAATGCGCTCATTCGTTTAAGCCAATTTGTGGGCAAAACTTTTGCGCTCTGGGTACTGCTCTTTGCAGCCCTCGCTTTTCTATCCCCTTCGTCATTTACGCTGATCGGCCAGTACATTCCGTGGCTGCTTGGTATTGTTATGCTCGGCATGGGCATGACTTTAACTCTCGGCGATTTCCGTGAAATTATTCGCCATCCTTTAGCAGTGATTATTGGAGTTGTCTCTCAATTTGTGATTATGCCGCTCATTGCATACGCACTTGCGAAACTCTTTGCGCTGCCGCCTGCGATCGCGGTGGGCGTGATTTTAGTCGGCGCTTGCCCTGGGGGAACCGCATCAAATGTGATGACCTATCTTGCCCGCGGTAACACGGCGCTTTCCGTTGCCTGTACCTCTGTGTCAACGCTCTTAGCGCCAATTTTAACCCCGGTTGTCTTCTATCTTCTTGCTAGCGAATGGCTCGAGGTCTCGATGAGCGCGATGTTTATCTCGGTGATCAAAATGGTGCTCTTCCCCATTGCGATCGGCGTTATGTTGCGCATGATTTTCAAATCCTCGATCGCTAAAGCGACCGAAGTGCTGCCCCTTGTATCAGTCTTTTCCATCGTGTTAATTGTCGCGGCGGTTGTCAGCGGTAGCAAACAATCGATCATCGAATCCGGACTCTTAATTTTTGGCGTTGTTGTGCTTCATAACGGCCTTGGATATCTCTTAGGCTTTGGCGTGGCCCGCCTCTTTAAACTCAATTTTGCCGATAGTAAAGCGGTCTCCATTGAGGTCGGTATGCAAAACTCCGGTCTTGGCGCAGCGCTTGCAAAAACCCACTTTGCCCTTGATCCGGTAACTGCTGTTCCGAGCGCAATCTTTAGCTTTTGGCATAATATTTCCGGCCCAATTTTAGCCACCTTTTGGGCATCTCGTAGCGATAACCCCGTCAAAACTACCGAGACTACCGAAACGACCAAAACTAAGGCTGATGCCTAATCCAAATTACTACTCTC
Source organism: Lysobacteraceae bacterium (assembly GCA_012513365.1). Lineage (GTDB taxonomy): Bacteria > Pseudomonadota > Gammaproteobacteria > Cardiobacteriales > Wohlfahrtiimonadaceae > CALZBJ01. The sequence continues at coordinate 26,706 of JAAZCI010000174.1, read as the reverse complement.
TCCTCTCTGATTAACCTTGCGTTAATCGATTTAGACGACCCCTCTGCGGAGGGGTTCTCTCTTTTCTAATAATCTCTCCTGCCGACCCGCTCCGTTTCTTCCTAGCGCAATCCCCAAAGTTATCCACAGGAAATGTGAATAACTCTGGATAACGGTGGATGAGCACTCGCACAACTAAGCCACATCAATCTCATATTTCATCTAAAAACCATTAAATTTCATCAATTTAAATCGCTAATAAAACCATTAAAGCAATGAAAGTGGCTCCTTTTTTCGATTAAAGATCGGTAAAATTATTGACAAAATATTGAAGTTTCCCCATTCTAAACCATCATCTTCGAATTTTGTCGACAGAAAAACCGATAAAAACCCTCACGACGTCGCGATGATCCCATTTATTTAGTTTGATATGGATGAAATACGATGAAAATGCTCTCTCCTACGACGCAAGTGCCGCTGGCTCGCGCATCGATTTTTACCCGCTTTCTCGATAAAGTGGAGCATTGGGGCAACAAACTCCCCGACCCGGTTATTATGTTTATGGCGCTTTGCGTCATGATTCTGCTAGCCTCGACCCTTTTTTCGCTCATTGGAACGGCGGTGGAAAATCCTATTTCTGGCGAAACGATTGAAGTGGTGAACCTGCGTACCATCGATGGGATTGTGCGGATTTTTGCAGAAGCAACACACAATTTCACCAGCTTTCCCGCACTTGGCATTGTGCTTGTGGTGATGCTCGGAATCGGCATTGCAGAGCATAGCGGTTACTTTAAAGCACTAATGGTCTCAGCCGTTCAACGCGCGCCGCTTAAGGTGATTATGCCGGTGATTATTTTGGTGGCAATGCTTGGAACGATTGCCGGCGATGCCTCTCAAATTGTGGTGCCGCCCATTGCCGCGATGGTCTTTTTACGCTTGGGATATCACCCGATTGCCGGACTTGTGATGGCCTATGCTGCCGCGCTTGGCGCTTTTGCTGCGAATGTTTTAATCGGCATGTCCGACGCACTTTCGCTTGCGTTTACTGAATCGGCGCTTTTAATGATGGGTTCTGACATCAAAGTCAATATCGCGATGAACTGGTATTTTATGAGCGCCTCAATGTTTTTACTCCTTGGCGTGATTCTCCTAGTGACCTATAAAATCACCATTCCCCGCCTTGGCCATTATGATGAAACGCAGATCTCTCATGCTGACAATGAAACGGCGATGGACGCACTCTCTTTTAATGAGCAGCGCGGGCTCAAATGGGCCAATCGCACAGTTGTATTCATTGTACTATCGATCACGATTATGGCATTGCCTGAATCAAGCTTTTTACGCAATCCCGACACTCACGGACTTATCGATGGACCGCTCATTGACGGGATCTCGATGATTATTACCATGCTCTTTTTTATCCCCGGCATTGTCTATGCGGTGGTGGCGAAAAAGGTAAAAAGCTCCAAAGAGATCGTTGCGATGATGAATGATGCGATGTGTGGAATGGGGGCATTTATCGTCATTGTCTTCTTCTCCGCGCAGATGATCGCCTTTTTTAACTGGAGTAATTTAGGTGCTGTGATCGCGATTAAAGGAGCGGAACTTCTTGAGGGTCAACATGGCGTGGTGCTGATTTTAGGTTTTATACTTCTCACCAGTATTGTCAATATTTTTATGGGAAGTGCGTCCGCAAAATGGGCTCTGCTTGCGCCAATTTTTGTGCCGATGTTTATGATGCTTGGCTATCACCCTGCCTTTACCCAGATGCTCTATCGCGTCGGCGATTCCATCACCAATCCGATTACGCCGATGCTCGCGTATCTGCCGCTACTTCTCTCCTTCGCGCGTCGATACGATAAAAATATCGGGCTCGGCACCCTGATGGCAAGCCTTTTTCCCTACACTATCGCCCTTGGCATTGTGTGGACGCTCTTTGTCCTTTTCTGGTACTGGCTCGGCATTCCGAGCGGTCCCGGTGGCCCCATCTATCTCTAAGATCGTCGGTAGAATTCGTATGGATTCCCGCCCCGATCGTGATACACTCGATGATTAAGTCGAGTCGCCATAACTATAATTACGAGGAACTCACTCATGAACATTATTTCTCAAACCGACTTAAGCCAATATTCAAGCCGCGTGCTTGAGTATCGCCGTCATCTTCACGCCCATCCTGAGCTCTCATTCCAAGAATTTAAAACGAGCCAATTTGTGGTCGATGAGATGGAAAAACTCGAACATGCCGAAATTATTCGTCCTGCGGGCACGAGCGTTTTAGTTAAATTTGTCACTGGGAAACCAGGACCTAAAATTGGGCTTCGCGCCGATATGGATGCGCTGGCCATTCAAGAAGATCGTCAAGATCTCGCGTTTCATTCAAAAAATGAGGGCGTGATGCATGCCTGTGGCCATGATGGGCATACCGCGATGCTGATGACCGCGTGCCACTATTTTAATGACCATTTCGACGAGCTTGAAGGCGAGATTTGGGCGATCTTCCAACATGCGGAAGAACTCCTCCCCGGCGGTGCGCAAGAGATGGTAGCGACCGGCCTTTTCAACGAACTTGATTTTATCTACGGGCAACACCTTTGGTCATCCCTTCCCACCGGAACGCTCGATATTAAAGATGGTCCTGCAAGCTCGAATACCGATATTTATGACATTAAAATTCAAGGGAAAGGAGGCCATTCATCACAACCGGAAAACTCCATCGATCCCATTGTGATCGGTAGCCAAATTGTGCAGAAATTCCAAACAATTGTCTCGCGCCAAATTGCGCCGCACGAAGCGGGCGTTATTAGTAATACCGTGTTTCAATCGGGCTCGCCGGATGCGCTCAATGTGATTCCCGATACCTGTTATTTAGGTGGCAGTGTGCGCTCATCGAGTGAAGCAATGCGTCAATTATTTCACGATTCCATTACGAAAATGACCCGTTCCACCTGTGAAGATTATGGAGCAACTTGCGAGATTAATTACGTATTTGGCTACGGCGTGACCGATAATAATCCTGAGAAAACCGCCTTTGTGCGCGCGCTCGGAAAACAGTTTGAAAACACCACAGTGATTGCCGATAAGTGCATGCTCGGCGGTGAGGACTTTAGCGCCTTTTCCCATATTGTGCCGTCAACCTTTGTCTTTATCGGGTCACGCAATGAAGCTGAAGGATTTGATTATCCGCACCATCACCCCAAATTTGGTGTGGATGAAGCCGCGCTTATGCACGGGGTACAGCTCCTTGTGAATGTAGTTAGAAATTATGGTGCGTATTTTAATTAGACCTCTTAATTAAAGGCTACAATAATAATATCTAAAGCCAACCAAAAGCCCAATCAGCCAAGCATCTCATCGTACCGGCCGGATTGGGCTTCTTTTTATTTTAAAATTTATGCAGATTGCAATGCGCCAAATTATTCTGTCCACCAAGAACTTAATGCCTCATCCATCCGCATATAGCGCACAAGGACTTTATCTTTAAAGACATAGGTCGACGCTTGATTGACATAATAAAAGGTCTCATCACCAATCACTTCTTTCGAATAGCTAAAGCGCGGATCGGTATCAGCGTGCACCACAAACTCATCTTCAAGGGTGCGATCGGTCATCACAAGGCGCGGTAAAAAGAAGTGGGTCCCTTTCGGAATTGAACCTAAAAAGTAGACCTCAAGCGGGCTTTCATCGTTAAGCTCTACATAATAACTGCGAAATATTTTATCTTTATCAAAGGTGACGAGCAGCTGTTCATTGTGCTTTTTAATCGAGGTGGGCTCACCAAAGAGCTTCACTAAATCTCGGTAAGGCACACCCTGATAGGCTACATAGAGATTTTTCCCGCGGAGTTTTTCTAAAATTGTCTCCTCAACGCGGCGGTATTCCGCTTGAATCGGGTAAAAGTATGAGGAAGCGCGATAAAAATAACGCTCATCCAAGGTCTTATCGCCCCGGCGTTCAGTGCCGTATAGTACGCCATCTTTAATCTCTTTTAGCGTAATTAAAAATGGAGGCGCAGCATCATCTTCTTCCAACATAAAACGTGCTGAAAATCCACGGAAATCAAAGCGATTATCGCCGCGGTTAATAAAAATTGCGTAGAGATGCGAGACAAACTCATCCTCCTTCATCTGATAACGAAATGGCAACACCACATCAAGGTGAGAATCCCCATTTAAATCCCCGATCACCACAGGACAATCGCGAGCGCGACGCAGTTCAGAGATATGTTCACGAATATTATAATCGGCATTGATGATCGTCTGCACTTTATTGAAAAGCGCCGTTAAAGTGGGCTCAGAAATAACGGCCTCACCTCGTGGAGACGCCGTTTTAGGAGGATTGCCAAGGGTCACTTGCTGAGCAATAACTGGGGAAAATATGAGGAGTGGAAGCAACCAAAAAATCCAATGTCGCCACTTATTCATATGTGAGACTCCTTGATCGTGATCGAATCGTTTTTATTAGAGATATATCGACTCCTCCATGATAGTCCAAAAAGCGCTCTTTCATCAAGCAAATTATTGTTTTTACAAAACTTTTCAGCCCCTCATACCAATATTTAATCCCTTGATTCTATCACGTTCACTGCCACATAAGCCACTGTTTTAGGAGATGATTAGTGGCATCTGGCTGTTCAAGCGGCGGTAAATGTCCGGCGGTTTCGATAATGTGAAGCGCTGATTGGGGAATCTCGCGCGCCATCAATACCGACTCTTCAAGCGGCGTGACTTGATCAGAATCGCCAATTGCAACCAGTGTCGGCACAGCAATATCACGTAGAAAAGGCGCTTGACTACGGCGCGCTAAAATCGCTTGTTGCTGACGAATAAACACCGCTTTCCCGAGCGTTTTCCCCATGGCAATCACCGTCTCTCCAACCTCCGTATCGACCCATTTTTCATGAATAATCCGCGGTAATAACTTCCGGCTCACGCCTAAAAACTTGCCCTCTTCCGCCAATTTCAGCGAGCTAATCCGTTCGGCGCGACGCTCGGGGGAATCAAGGCGCGCGGAGGTATCAAATAGCGCCAACCGGCAAACGCGATCCGGCGCCATCTTAATGATCTCAAGGGCGACATATCCCCCCATCGACAACCCCGCAAGCGCGATTCTTCCGCGGGTCTCATCGAGCACTTTTTCCGCCATTTCATGAATCGATTCACTTTGCGTCAAATCTGGCACAATCACCTCGCGCTCATCGGCAAAGTACACGCTTTGATGCTGCCATAAGCGTGCATCATTTAATAATCCTGGCAATAAAACAACTGCGGACATCCTCTTTCCGTCTCTTTTTTATAATGATTAAAGAGGCATTATAGCGAACTTTTTCAGATCGATTTATGCAATGCCTAGAGAAGCCTCAAAATGCAAACAATAGTAATTATCATTTGCATTTAATAGCAATATGCAGCAATATAATGGTTGAATTTTTAATGGAGGACTCTCGTTATGAGTAATATTCATCGAACCGTTATTCGCGTTGTTGAGAAGGAATATCTCAGCCCGAACTTTCTTCGCATCACCTTACAAGGCGATGATATTGCCCCTTACCAAGAGGTGCCCTTGGGCGTTAATAATAAGATTTTTATCCCGCCTAAAGGCCATACTACGGTTGAAATGCCGATTTTTAATGAGGAAACGCGCCTCTGGGAGATGGACAATGAAGCCAATCGCCCGACGGTGCGCACCTATACGCATCGCTTGATCGACCTTGAAAAAGGGCTTCTCACCATGGATTTTGCCGTCCATGAAGGCGATAGCATTGCCTGTGATTGGGCGATGAATGCCCCGATCGGTTCTGAAATTGGTGTGGCGATGAAACTCAATCATCGTGAGCTTCGCCCTGAGGTAGATAATTATCTCTTTGTCACCGATATGACCGGGATTCCCGTCGTTTCAGCCATTTTAGAAACGCTGCCCGAAACGGCGAATGTCTCGGTGATTGCGGAAATTTTAGATAAGAGCGATGAAGTGCCTGAACACTTTTCAACCCGGGCCAATTTAACGCTGGAGTGGGTGCATAATCCAACTCCCGACCAAGGCAGTACACTTAGCGAGCGCGCCATAACTTTGGCAAAACCTCTACACCTCACTGATAGTCGTTTTGTCCACGTGACCGCTGAGTATGCAACCGTTCGAGCCATTCGAGACCACCTTCGCAATGACCATGCGTGGGAGGCTCGTGACCTTTTTGCCTGCTCCTATTGGCAGATTGGGAAGCGCGAGAACGAACCTCGAGAGAAGCGGATTTAGTAGCGGAAACCCCTCTCTCACCTGAAGCGGCACAACCCTTCCGAGCGTTGTGCCGCTCTCTTCCCCCCTAATTTTGGCCAGCTTTTACGCAAAACAAGTTTAACAATTCTCATTTACATGTTAACCTCTTGATTATATGTATAATAATATATTAGGAGGTTGTTTATGACGAATGTAACTCGCCGCGATCTACTTAGAATGATCGGATATACCGCCGGAGCATCCGTGATGTATCAAGCGATGGGCGGTCTTGGCTTTGCTGCCGAATCCCCCCGCCTCACCCCACCAAAACTCGGACCCGCCCCAAAAGATGCCTCAGTCATTATCTTGGGCGCAGGCATTGCCGGCATGGTAGCCGCTTATGAGCTTAAAAAAGCTGGCTACAAGGTTAAAATTTTAGAATATCAATCCCGCGCAGGAGGACGAGCCCACTCGGTTTACGGAGGCGATCGCTATACCGATACCGATGGCGTCACCCAAGAGTGTCATTTCGATCCGGGACTCTATTTCAACGTCGGACCATGGCGCATTCCCTATCACCACCGCAATGTGCTCCACTACTGTCAGGAGCTCGGCATTAAGCTCGATCCTTTTGTACAGATCAACTTTAATAGCTATCTCCATGCGCAAAATGCCTTTGGCGGCGAGCCTAAACGCTTCCGCGAACTCTTTAGTGATTTTAATGGCCATATTGCGGAACTTCTTTCAAAATCGATCCATCAATCCGCGCTCGATGAAACGGTTACCAAAGAGGATCAAGAGCGCCTTCTTGAAGAGCTTCGTGCCTTTGGTGGACTCGACAATGAATTTCGTTACATCGCAGCGAGTGGCTCACCCCGCCGCGGATTTAGCAAGCCCTTAGGCGGCGGATTAACCGGTGCGCCTGAGCTTTCAACGCCGCTTGAACTTAAGGATCTTCTCGATGCCAATGCATGGCAACGCATGAGTTATCATTTCCAACACACCTTCCAACAAACGATGTTTGAGCCAAAAGGTGGGATGGAGATGATCGGGAAAGCCTTTGGTAAAGCGCTCGAAGGGACAATTCAATATAACGCGGTGGTGACCGAGATTGATCAATCCGATACTGGTGTTACCGTCACCTATCGCGATCAAAAAAATGGCGATACTGTTCAAACTGAATCAGCGGATTTTTGTCTCTGCACCATTCCGCTCCCCATTTTACGCACCCTGAATATCTCGGTAAATGATGGACTCAAACAGGCCATCGACACCATTCCGTACGCCTCTGTGGTGAAAGTTGGCGCGCAATATAACCGCCGATTTTGGGAAGAGGATGAAGCGATTTATGGCGGCATGACCTTAACCGATTTCCCCATTTCGCACATTGCCTATCCTTCCGCAACGGATGAAATTTTAAGCCGTGGCAAAGGGATTTTACTCAATGGCTATATCGCAGGACCGAATGGCGTGGAATACACCAAACTTGCGCCCGATGCCCGCGTTAAAGAGACGCTCAAATATGTGGGACACATTCACCCGCAAGCGCTTGATGAGTATGATACCGGCTATTCCACCGCATGGGATAAAGTGCCTTGGATTCAAGGGGGCTACACCTCATGGAATGATGCATTGCGAGAAACCCATTACACAACGCTCGCTGAAATGGATGGACGCATCGTCCTCGCCGGTGAACATGTATCCTATATCTCCGGCTGGCTTGAAGGCGCAGTGACCTCATCGCTCGATGCCATCGAACGTCTCCATGAAAAAGCGGTCAGCCTAAAAGGTTAATCATTCGATCGATAACCAATAAAAAGCAAAAATAGAGGGAGTAAGATCGATCTCTTACTCCCTTTTTTAATCGCTTTAATTTTTTAACTATCGGCCTCCGCCACCCCCGCCGCCGGATCCTCCTCCAGAACTGCCCCCGCCGCCACTTCCTGAGCTACTGCGCGAACTTCCACCAAATGATGAGCCTGATAAACCGCTCGGTTGTGCAAAGCCACTCGTTTGATTCAATGAGGCACGATAAGAATGTGCATTAAATTGGCGCTCTCGATACCACTTTGGCTGGTAGCCACGATTGGCATCCATAAAGTTGCTTACCCAGCCCTGATCAATGCCGAAAATAATGGCATAGGGAAGCAAATATTCAAATTCTTCGGGCGGCAAAATTTGATAACGTGCCTTATCGGTAATCTCCATTTTTTCGCGCAGTGCTTGCACCTGTTGAACCAAGAGAACGGAGGGCTCCTTGGGTCTTTCAAAGAGATAGGCAAACAGAATAAAAACAGCGACATTCAGAAGGCCCGCGATCGCAAAGCCAAACACTGCCGGCGTTATCTCTAAACTGCCCACTAAAAAAGGCACCATCAGTAAAAAAGGGGGAAAGAAGAACAGCGCAAAGATCCAATGGAAAAGCTGATCCCCCAGCCTCCAATCCTTGCCCTCGCCCATCGTATAAATATAGACAAAGAGCGCAACAAACCCCAAGATAAAGACCATAATGGCCGTCGCTAGATTCTCGCCGGGCGATTTGGGATAACAATAGAGAATCGCAAGCGCAATCAAAATTCCAATCGTCAGCCAGCCATTGTGATTAGTAATGTGTTTTTTGCGCCGAGCTTGCAACGCTTCAGTATGCTGGGTCAGGGCAAGATAGGCCTGAAGTGGCGGCGTTTTAAATAAAATTTTAGCATGAGCATAGTCACTCAACGATTTCCGCCAACCAAAGAGCTTCATCAAGAGATGTTTTTCATCCTCATCTGCCGGCAAATCAGAGAGCCCACGAAAATTCCGGCGAATCCCCTTTGTATCGAAGGTCACATACCCCCGCACCGCAAGATCAATCAGCGTAACATTGATCACCCGCATGGGCTCAATCACACGCCTATGAGCCAGCGCCATCACATCACCGACAGAGAGCTCCGCAGGCGGATAATATTGAATCCCAATCGCGTGAGACGTTTTGCCCCGCGCCACAAAAAACCAGACACCTAAATAAAAGAGAAAGAGCACGCTTGCTGAGACTAAAAACGGAATACTTGTCGAGCTAAAAATCGTGGGAAGACGCTCCAAAATCCCATTATTAAAGTGATCGATCGGCCCTGCGACAAAGCCCTGCTTTTCCACAACATCCGGAGTAAACCCAACGGCAATGGTTAATCCCTCACCGCTATTTAATGCCCGCGCTGCTCTAAATTCGATCGTGTTATCACTCCGCGACACCTCAACCCCGCGGAGCGTACTCCCCATCTTGCCATAATAGCTCGCTGCTTGAATAATCGAGGCGCCCACAGGTAACGTCACCCGCGCACTCACCTGATTTATAGGGAATTTCCAGCCATTTCCCGTCACATTATAATAGAGCTCATCGTACTCCTTAAAAGAGCGAATATGATTCTCACTGCGCCACTTAATCTCATATTGCGCAACGCCTTTCGGGAGATAATTGGCGGCGAGATTCTGCTCAGCACCGGTTAAAAGGCGCATCGCATCCTTACTAACCTCCTCCGTCCAATAGTGCTCAGGCGCGCCATCGCGGGTCACGGAGATAATCTGATATGGCGTTTCAATCCGTTTATGATTTGGGTAATACGCCGTCTCATAATCCCGATAGATCCCCAAACGAACCGCTTGATGATCGACGATGATTAAGATGCGCTCCGTCCCCTCAATGGTGCCATCCGCTAAGACTTCCACATCGAGGTGATACTCCAGAATCTCTTCGGCAAAAAGCGGCGAAAGCAGTGACAGAGAGAGTACAGCGCAAAACGCCTGAACTAGGCGCGTAAAGCCCCGCAGTAGACGTAATGTAGAAGGAAAATCCTCTGTTTGCTCTCTCATGATTGCCTCATCGTATCTCGCTATAAATCTTTGGTATGAATCTTCGTTATGAATCCTTAACGGCCACCTCCTCCGCCGCCACCGGAACCGCCGCCCGAGCTTCCGCCGCCGCCACTTCCGGAGCTACTGCCAAAGCCGCCTCCAGAACTTCGCCCGCTGCCTCTTCCGGAAGATCCTGAAGATGCTCGGCTCGAGATACCTCGGCTCAATGCACCGGTTGCCATCCCCATGCTAAGCGCGCTAAATTCCTGACCCTTAAACCATTCAGGGCGATAATATTGATAATTTTTTCTAAATTCCGCGAACCATTTTCCATCGAGCTCAAATAAAATCGCGTAAGGAAGATGCTTTTCAAATACCTCTGGGGTCATCACTTGATAGCGCTCTTTATCGGCGATATTGGTATAGAGTTTCACCCCTTCCAAATAACGCAACATCGGCACGGTACTCTCTTTCGGCCGGCGCAATAAATGGGTGATAATCACCGGCAAAATCACAAGCGGAATCCCCGTTAAGGTAAAGCCATACATGCCAATATCCGGCGCCATTCCTGCCATGGAATAGGGCATTTTAGAGACAAACCCCACCGTTAAAATCGCTGCAAACACGCCCAAAAAGATCACCGCGCTGTACTCTTTCTCTTTAAAGTTGCTGATCATCGCATTCAAAAGGGGCACATACATGATCGATACCATCAGTAACACTACCGTCGCGACTTTTCCAACATGCGGTGAAGGGTAGATAAAGAGCGCTAACGCCCCAAATCCAAGCCCCAGAAAGATCGGCCAAATGGTTTTCTCATACTGCTTCACCCCGTCGCGCCGTAACGCCGCAATATACTTGCTTGTCGCGCTCACACAGGTTCCCGGGAGCTTGTTTAAAGCCAGTTTTTTATGTGCAAAGCGCCCCGTTTTTTGATCAAATGCCCAAAACGCTCTGAAAAACGTCATTAATTCCGGATCAGAAATCTTCGTGTGATGCGCTTTTTCACCCATTTTCGTAAGACTGATACTCTCCATATCAAGCTCCACAAGTCCCATCGCTGCAAGCTCCACAAAGGTTGCGCTAATCACCCGTTTTGCATCAAATTCATAGCCAAAATAAGCCGCTGCCGCTTTACCGACCACCAAAGAATCAGGTTGCTTAAATTCAGGTTTGACAACGCCAAGACTGTGCCGTTTCCCATAACGAAACCATGCCCAAACGTAGATCATCAGCATGCAGATAAGCGCCAATAGATGGGGAAGCGCATAGACGGGGAAAAAGCCTGGAAGCCGCTCGAGTATCGCATTTTGCTGTTCATCCGCTAAGCTCGCTTTATAACCCACATTTTTAATAATTTTGGGCGTGAATCCTACCGCAATGGTGAGTCCTTCACGAGCTCTTAAGGAACGCGTTGAAACGGCTTGAATGGTTTGAGGATTAATCTCCGTTAGCTCTCCTGATTCACGGCTCCCCGAGCGCCCAATATAGCTCGCGCTCTGCTTAATTTGTACCGCTTCAGGCAGATTCACCGTCACTGTTGCCGACTCAATGGGGAAACTCCACTCATTGCCAGTCGCATTATAATAGAGCTCATCAAATTGACTAAAACGGCGCACATGTTGTTTCGAGCGCCAAGTAATTTGATATTCCGCCTTCCCTTTAGGGAGATAATTCTCCGGCCGATTGTCGCGCGCGCCGGTAAACAATTTTAATATGCCATCGTGTCGCTCCGTCCAAAAAGGCTCGGGCTTTCCATCCCGGGTCACGGCAATAATTTCATACGGCGATTGATAGGATTTACCAAGGGCAAAAAAATTCTCTGGATATTCCCGATAGATTCCAAGGCGCACCTGATTGTGCTCCACCGTCATTAAAATGCGCTCTTGCCCATAAAGCTCCCCGGATTGATCGAGCGTTAACGTTGTGTCGTAGTTTAAAATGGTTTCTGCGTAGAGCGGGCTGATGATCTGAATCAGTGCAAAAAGAATCAGCGCCATTCCGAGCCGTAACGGTTTTATCATGAGAGTGATACCCCCGGTGATTTGCGCGCATTATCTTCACTGACGGCAAAATAGGTGCCATCACTAAAGCGAAAGAGGTTTGCAATTAACACATTGGGAAATTGCTGTTTGTAGATATTAAAATAACGCACCGTGGCATTGTAATAACGGCGTGCTTCACCGAGCAGATCTTCAATATCCACCAGCTGGGTTTGCAGTTCTAAAAAGTTTTGATTGGTGCGTAATTCAGGATAATTCTCTACATTGACCATCAGGCGTGCAAGCGCACGGGAAAGCGCCACCTCATTTTTCCCGAGTGCCTCCACCGAGAGCGTCCCCGACATCCCGCGACTGCGAAGTTCAATCACCTCTTTTAACGTGCTCGACTCATGCAGACGCGTCGCTTTCACAACCTCAACGAGCATCGGCACCAGATCATAGCGCAATTGCAACTGCACATCGATCCCCGCGTACGCCTCTTCAATCAGCATCTTCCGACGAATTAATTGGTTATAGACAACGATCGAATAGAGGGCGACGAACCCTAAACCGATGATTCCGATTCCCATGCTTTCTCCTTTAAAATAATGGATACAGTGTACCAAGTTAGTGGACTAAAACAATGATCTAAGCCGATAAAACGGAGCCAAATTCCCACCGATTATCGCGTCTTATCCTGCCCTTCTGGCCTATTTTCGCATTCAATGAAAGACTGTGCCAATGGAAAAGCAATTTCCGCGCCGATTGAGGCTAAATTCATGATAAAATAGAGTCATTTTTGAGCAGTCTTTCCCTTAAGCACGCTTTATCCGCGCCCCATCGCTTACCCGATGCGCTCGATCAACTTTATTTTGACCTGTTAAAAGGACGCTACGCTGTATGACACAATCGGATTCACTCTACCCCATCGCCACGTTGCCACGCCGTTTAGGCGCACTTTTATATGATTTAATGGCGGTGATTTCGCTCTTTTTAGTGGTCGGTGCCATCTGGGTGATTGGATTTAATGAAGGGCTGGCCATTGAGCCGGGACACGCGCTTTATGCACCGATGATGAGCTCGTGCTTCATCGTTGCCGTAGGGTTTTTCCTCTTTTTCTGGCTTCGCGATGGGCAAACCCTTGGCATGCGTGCCTGGCGACTCTCTATCCAGAGCCGTAATGGGCAAAAAATCAGCCTAATTCAAGCCTTAATTCGCGCGCTGAGCGCCATTGTAAGTTTTCTTTTTCTCGGGCTTGGCTACTTTTGGGCACTCATCACCCCAACGCAGATGACCTGGCATGACATGATCTCCCACAGCGTCATCGTTCAATTACCGAAAAAGCGACAATAATCGAGTATTATGAAAAAAATCAGCTTTAAATCGCGCCCCATTCCAACGCAAAAACGTACCGCTCATTGGGCGCTTGAAAATGCCTCTCACTTTGCGCTTGCGCTCACAAAATCGGCGAAAAATAGCGACCAAAATCTGGTGGTGATCGTTCGCAGTATGAAAGAGGCGGAAGAGCTTCGCGATGATTGTCACTTTTTTGGGGGCGAGGCTGAGATTTTCCCCGACACGGAAACCCTGCCCTATGACCCGTTTTCACCGCAGGTGGATATTATTTCCCGTCGGCTTGCGATCTTATCGAAGATTAAATCGGGGCAGATTCCACTCACGATTATTACCGTTCCCACCTTGATGCAACGGGTGGCACCGACGCACTTTTTGGCCGCCAATGTCCTCCTTCTTGAAACAGGAAGCCGAATGGACATTGAGGCGTTTCGCCAAAACCTCGAAAAGGCCGGATATCTTGCGGTTAACAACGTAATCTCGCCCGGAGAATTTGCCGTTCGCGGGGCGATTTTTGATCTCTATCCGATGGGCTATCACACCCCGATTCGGATCGACTTTTTTGACGATGAAATCGACTCGATCTACACCTTCGATCCCGATACCCAGCACACCGATGAAAAGCTTGAGATTTTCTCCTTACTGCCGGCGCGGGAATTTGATACAAGCTCGGAAGCGATCGCGCGATTTAAGGAAAAATTTGAAGCAGCATTTGGCGATAATCCCGAGCGCTCCTTAATCTATAAAGAGATTATTAAGGGGAATCTTCCCTCCGGAATTGAGAGCTATTTTCCGCTCTTTTTCCAAGATACCTCCACCTTTTTTGATTATCTTCCGCCAAAAACAACGCTTATCACCTTCCCGAGTTTAGAGACCGAGGGCCTTCGCTTTCAAAAGCTGATTGATGAACGCTATGAGCGCTATCGCCACGATATGACGCGCCCGCTCCTGCCCCCATCACGCCTCTTTTTAACCTTAAGCGCCCTCTCAGGCACGATTGGCGACTACCCTCAGGTATCCCTCGAATTTAACGCGCCGATCTACCCCAATATCACTCTCGATCACCTTAAAGCGCAGATGGATGAATCGTTTCCGCTTGTGATCTGTACCGAAACTTCCGGGCGCCGTGAGACCTTGATCGGCCGGCTTGAAAATGAATCGATCACGCCCACAGTTTTTCCCTCAATCAATGCTGTATTTGACGCGCCAACGCCCCTTGCGATAGTGACGGGAACGCTCCGCCATGGTTTTCGCCTTGAGACGCCGCCGCTTACGCTCATTACTGAAGATGAATTTTTAGGGATTACCCGCAGCCGTTATCGCTCTAAAGAGAAAGTGGCCAATATTGAGAATATGCTCACCAGTCTCGATGAGCTTAAACCAGGCGATCCGGTGATTCATCTCACCCACGGAATTGGGCGCTACGATGGGCTCGCAACCATTGATAATACTGAGCTTGTGGTGATTCGTTATCAAGATAATGCCAAGCTCTATCTCCCCATCACCTCCCTTGATCTACTAGCCGCCTATTCCGGCACCGATAAAACAAAAGCGCCGTGGCATAAACTCGGCTCGGATCAGTGGGATAAAGCCAAACGTAAAGCCGCGGAAAAGGCCAATGATACCGCCGCAGAGCTCCTCGATCTTTACGCCAAACGAGAGGCGCAACCGGCAAAAGGCATGAGCTTTCCTGAAGAGGAATATCGCGCCTTTTCTGAGAGTTTCCCCTATGAGCCCACCCCCGACCAGCAGCGCGCCATCGATGAGATTATTGAAGATCTTAAAGAGGGCAAAATGGATCGCATTATTTGCGGCGATGTGGGCTTTGGGAAGACGGAAGTGGCGATGCGAGCGGCCTTTGTAGCGGTGATGAATGGCTATCAAGTCGCGCTCCTTGCCCCAACAACCCTCCTTGCGGAGCAACATGGGGAATCATTCCAAGACCGTTTTGCCGAGCTTCCGGTGAAAATTGCCGCCCTCTCGCGCTTTCGTAAAACCAAAGAGACCCGCGAGATTTTAGCGGCTGCCGAAAAAGGCGAGCTCGATATCATTGTCGGCACTCATAAACTGCTCTCTGATGATGTGAAATTTAACAATCTTGGCCTTGTAATTATCGATGAAGAGCACCGCTTTGGCGTGAAACAGAAAGAGAAACTTAAATCGATGCGCGCGGAGGTAAACTTCCTTGCGATGACGGCAACGCCCATTCCTCGGACGCTCAATATGGGGCTTTCGGGGCTTAAATCGTTATCGATTATTGCAACGCCGCCGGAAAATCGAATCGCCATTAAAACCTTTTTAAATGAGTGGAGCGATGAGCTTGTGCTTGAAGCGTGCCACCGTGAATTTAAACGGGGCGGACAGGTCTATTTTCTCCATAATGAAGTACGAACCATTGAGAGCGTGCGCGAACGATTGGAAGCGCTCTTCCCCGATATCACCATTGCGGTGGCGCACGGGCAGATGCGAGAAACGGAGCTTGAAAAAGTGATGCTCGATTTCCACAGTCACCGCGTCAATATGTTGCTCTGTACCACCATTATTGAGTCGGGAATCGATATTCCGAACGCCAATACCATCATTATCAATCGCGCCGATCACCTTGGGCTTGCACAGCTCCACCAAATTCGCGGACGAGTTGGGCGATCGCATCACCGTGCGTTCTGTTATCTCATTGTGCCGCCTGCCAAAGAGATGACGAGCGATGCGAAAAAACGGATCGAGGCCATTATGAGTACCGATACTTTGGGCGCAGGCTTTATGCTCGCCAATCATGACCTTGAGATTCGCGGTGCAGGCGAACTCCTTGGCGATCAACAAAGTGGCGAGATTCATTCCATCGGGTTTTCCCTCTATATGGATCTGTTATCGCGGGCGGTTAAAATGGTGAAATCGGGGCAAAAACTCAATCTTGAAGAACCCTTTAATCCCACCACCGAGATCAGTATTGGCGTGCCGGCACTGATTAATGAGCTCTATATTGGTGATGTTTCCGTGCGTCTCTCATTTTATAAACGTCTTGCAAGCGCCGCGAATCAAGAGGAGATCGACAATATCCACATTGAGATGATCGACCGCTTTGGCCTACTGCCGGAAGAGACCAAATTCCTGGTGCGATTAACGGAGCTAAAACTTCTCGCGCGTCCGTTAAATGTGAGCAAAATTGAAGCCTCGAAAGAGGGCATTCGCATCATCTTTGGTGATAATCCTCATCTTGATGCCGAGCGCCTCATTGAGCTGATTCAAAAAGAGCCGCACCTATATCAACTGCAAGGGCAAGAGCTATTGCGTTATAAAGTGCCGCTCGAAAATCCGGAGCTGCGCATCAATGCCATTGTGAAATTGATTAAAGCGCTGCTCCCAAAGCCCCATAAGGCCGACTGAGGCGCTTAATCTGTAACTGCCTGTAACTTTGAGACTTGAGAATTCCACGATGAAAGCAACCATTTTAGGCATCAGTGCCATCATTATTTGGGGCGCATTTACCGCGCTCATTCGCTCGGTGACCGAGAGTTTTGGCGTCTCTTTAGGCGCTGCAATGATCTATAGCGTCGCCTCGCTTATTTTGATGGCAACGCAAGGCATTCCTAAAATTAGCCGCTTTCCCAAACACTATCTCCTCTGGGGCGCGCTACTCTTTATCGGGTATGAGGTCTTTTTATCACTCTCCGTCGGCCTTGCGAAAGATCGTTATCAATCACTCGAGATCTCGTTAATTAACTATCTCTGGCCGACGCTCATTGTACTCTTTTCCCTCTGGATTAATCAGGTACGCCTCTCCTGGATCGCCATTCCCGGCATTGGCCTTGCGTTTTTTGGCGTGCTTTGGGCGTTGATGGGCGATTCTGGCTTTGATGTAAAAGGCTTTGCCGCAAATATCGCTGAAAATCCAGTACCCTATACCCTTGTCTTTATTGCCGCGATTTTATGGGGGATTTATTGCAATATCTCTAAACGCTATGGCGATGGGCAAAATGGCGTTCCACTCTTCTTTGGGGGCGTTGCCCTTGCGCTTTGGCTTAAATTTTTAATCGGCGATGAGATGCTTATTTTTCCGGATACCCCGCGTCCTTATATTGAGATGATCGTTGCCGGCGTTATTATCGGGAGCTCCTATTCGTTTTGGGAATATGGCATTCAACATGGCAATATGATTGTGCTTGCAACACTGTCGTACTTTACCCCGCTTCTCTCCATTCTCTTTTCGAGCATTTGGCTTGAAGTTACCCCGACGATGAATTTTTGGCTCGGCGCGATTATGGTGACGTTGGGCTCATTTTTGGCCTATCTCTCCACACGCAAATATAGTGCTAGACAATAGCCCGCTAAAATCAAATTAAAATGGCTCTTTTATATTCAAAATTCGGCCAAACTCAAGGCAACTGGGCATTTATTTCCGCTAATCCTTGAAAATTCGCTATACTGAAAAAATAATTAAAAATCGCCACCGCTTACGGGGCATAATCAATGAAATAGAGAGACAATAGGAGTCTTATGAAACCGCTATCAATTGTTATCTTGGCCGCGGGTCTTGGGTCACGCATGAAATCTGAACTGCCTAAACCGCTTCATAAAATTGGTGGAAAGCCGATGCTTGAGCATGTGCTTCAAAGCGCGCGAACGCTCAACCCAACCAAATTGGTGGTGGTATTTGGTCATCGCGGAGAGGCGCTGAAAGAGGCCTTTAGTGACGCCGATGATATCACGTGGGCGGAGCAAAAAACCTTTGAAGGAACCGGGGATGCCATGCGTTACGCCCTGCCTTACTGCGTGCCGGAGAGCAATGTGCTAGTACTTTATGGCGATACGCCGCTCATCAATCCCAATACACTCACCGAGCTTGTGGGTAAGCTTGAATCGACAGACCTTGCGTGGCTCACTGCAACGATGGAAAATCCTTTTGGCTACGGGCGTATTATTCGAGATCATAACGATCATATGATCTCCATTATCGAAGAGAAAGATGCGAACGCAACGGAAAAGGCGATTTGCGAGATCAATACCGGAATCTTTGCTACCACCTTTACCTTTCTCTATAACGCGCTACCGAAACTCACCAATCAAAATCAGCAAAACGAGTATTACCTCACTGATATTGCCGGCATTGCGGTAGATGAATCGATTAATATTGAGACCATTTCTGAAGATCCTGAACGCATTCGCGGGGTGAACGATCGCATTCAACTTGCCGAACTTGAAGCCTATTATCAGCGTGAAAAAGCGAAAGAATTGATGCGTAATGGCATCACACTCGATAAGCCGGAAACGCTCACGATTAAAGGC
Organism: Lysobacteraceae bacterium; assembly: GCA_012513365.1. Taxonomy (GTDB): domain Bacteria; phylum Pseudomonadota; class Gammaproteobacteria; order Cardiobacteriales; family Wohlfahrtiimonadaceae; genus CALZBJ01. The sequence continues at coordinate 8,068 of JAAZCI010000174.1, read as the reverse complement.
ACCGTGCAAAACGGCTTTGATTGCCACATTGAGGCGAATGTGGTGCTTGAAGGGCACATTGTTCTTGGGAAAAACGTCCATATCGGCACCGGATGCGTTTTAACCGATGTGGTGATTGGCGATAATACCGAGATTAAACCCTATACGGTGATGATCGGCGCGAGCGTTGGAAAAAATGCGAGCGTTGGGCCATTTGCGCGCATTCGTGAAAAGAGCCAAATTATGGATGAAACCCGCATTGGAAACTTTGTGGAAACAAAAAACACGCACCTTGGCCACGGCAGTAAAGCGAGCCATTTAACCTATCTTGGCGATGCAGAAATTGGCGAACATGTGAATGTGGGCGCAGGCGTGATTACCTGTAATTATGACGGCGTGAATAAGTTTAAAACCACCATCAATAATGGCGCTTTTATCGGCTCAAACTCATCACTTGTGGCGCCTGTTTCAATTGGCGTTGATGCCACCGTTGCAGCCGGAACCGTGGTTGCGAAAGATGTTGCTGATCATGCTCTTGCCCTCAATACGATCGAAGCGAAGCGCATTTCTGACTGGGAAAGACCCGCTAAGAAAAAGTCCTAAAAAATGCGCCTTTGGCTAACAATACGCTATAATAGGTGGTATGATAACCGTTCATGATCGTAGTTAAACTATATTTATCATTAAGGAGTTGAAATCATGAGAAAATTATTCGTTGCTGGTATGCTTGTTGCAGGTTTAATGACTTCTGCAAACGCTCAAGTAGACCCAGAACTCGCAACTGAATCAGGATGTTTCGCGTGTCACAGACAGGAAGTTGGAATTATCGGTCCTAGCTACGACGACGTATACGAAAAATACAAAGATGACGAAGATGCGGAAGACTACCTCGTACATAAAGTACAAAACGGTGGTGCAGGTGTTTGGGGTGATATTCCTATGGCGCCTAACTTCCACGTAGACGAAGATGATATTCGTTTAATGGTTGAGCAAATTCTTCACAAAGCTGAGTAATTTGTACTGCCATAACTCATCATCCAATTGAGTTATATTGATATTGAAGACCCTTTAGAAATTTTTCTAAAGGGTTTTTTTATGCCTGTAATTAATGCCACTCCTCAAGTGTACCACTTCTAAATTCCGAGCAAATAAAACCCCTTTAGATCGTTTGACCTAAAGGGGCTTTTAGTGGAGATTTACTTAAGATGTTAATTCGATTCAATTAAGCTTCATTACATTCACCGCACTCCATGGATTGAATGTTTTGTTACATCTATGCCTCTATTATGCGGGGTCTTGTCCCGGTGTGCAACCGATCTTTTCGCCGCACAGCTTAAAGAAGCATTCGATCACCTCATCATAGGTATCGACGATGTGAAATAAAGAGAGATCTTCTTCGGCAATGGTGCCTTCGCGAAGGAGCGAGCTTTTAAACCATTCCACCATCGGTGCCCAAAATTTACGGTCCACCAAAATGATTGGAACTGCCGGTTTTTTCTGGGTCTGAATAAGGGTTAACACTTCCGTTAATTCATCGAGTGTCCCAAATCCGCCAGGCATACAGATAAACGCTTCCGAGCATTCGATAAAGGTCGATTTGCGCGAAAAGAAATGATTGTAATGAATTTCGATATCTTGATAGGGGTTTGGCACCTGTTCGTGGGGGAGCTTAATATTTAAGCCGATCGTTGGTGTTCCGCCCTCTTGCCCACCTTTATTCGCCGCTTCCATAATGCCAGGGCCGCCGCCTGAAATAATCATGTAGCCCGCTTCAGAGAGGCGTTTTGCGATCTTGACTGTCATCTCATAATAGGGAGAATCGGGCGCTAATCGCGCTGAGCCGAAAATACTGACCGCCGGGCCCATGCCCCAAAGTGCTTTAATCGTATCTTCAAACTCGCGTACGATCTCGGCAATACTCCATTTCCGCGCGATGGGATTATTCACGCCCCACGCCGAAATTCTCGGTTTTTTTCCACTCATAGCGACATCTCACTCACAGATTAAATGATCTAAACGAAATCAGCTGCCCGTTTTGAGCATTTCACAGGAGCTTTTTGGCAAGACGCCATCAATAATCACTTGGGAATAGCCCGAAGAGCAGCATTCAACTCTTCCCTTTATACCATAAACTTCCGCCAAATTACAGGGTGTAATCACCTCGCACGGCGCGCCACTTGCCACATGTTTTCCGGCTTTCATCATGATGACGTGATCGGCGTGACGAAGGGCAATATTAATATCGTGCACCACCACAATGGTGATGATATTGCGCTTTTGCGTCGCTTTTTTCACCAGATCCATCACATGGTATTGATAGTTTAAATCAAGCGCACTTAACGGCTCATCTAATAAGAGCAGATCCGGCTTACGAATGAGCGATTGCGCAAGGCCAACGAGCTGTTTTTGCCCACCTGAAAGCTCATCTAAATAGGCAAATGCGAGATGCTCAATACCAAGGCGCTCAAGGGTTTTCATTACCCGTTCTTCCGTTGCATACTCAGCATTTCCCGTCGCTCTAGCGGCCACAATCACCGATTCAAACACATGGAGATGAATCCCCGATGGAATCGATTGCGGCAGATAAACCACTTTTTCTGCCCGCTGACTTAACGGCATGCTCATAATATCTTCTTCATCGAGATAGAGTTTGCCCTTAGCATTTCCTAAGCCCGCAAGCCCGCGCATCAGCGGCGATTTCCCGCACCCATTTGGCCCGAGTAACACGGTGACTTTTCCGCGCGGAATCCGATCGATATTAAGATTATCGATAATGCATTTTTTAAGATAGCCCACTGAAAGATTGGTGATCGACATATGACTCATATGCGCCCCCTATTACGTAAAACGATGGTTAAGAAAAATGGTACGCCCACGAGCGAGGTGACGATTCCCACCGGAATCACAACGCCGTGGAGAATGTTTTTGGAAGCGATCGAGGCGAGCGATAAAATCAATGCGCCAATGAGCGCGCTTCCGGGGAGATAAAAACGGTGATCTTCCCCAAATAAAAAGCGTGAAATATGCGGCGCCACTAATCCAATAAAACTGATTGGACCCACGAAAGCCACCGATACCGACGCCAAAATACTGATGCGGATTAAGGTGCTAAGGCGAAGTTTGCGGATATTGATCCCGAAACTTAATGCACGATCTTCACCAAGTCTAAAAGCTGTTAATTTCCAACTATTACTCATCGACCATGGGAAAATTAAGACCACTAACAGCGTTAAAATCCCCAATTGCGGCCACTCAGCGCGCATGAGATTTCCCATCGTCCAGAAGACTAATCCTTGGAGCGTATCTTCCGTTGCAATAAATTGCATTAAGGATACGAGCGCGTTAAAAGTAAAGACGAGCGCAATCCCGAAGAGCACAATTCCCGAGGTCATCGCCCGAGTGACGCGCGCGACAAGGTCGAGTAAAAGCGCCGACATAAGCGCAAAGATAAAGGCATTTGCCGAGACAAACCATTGTGATGGAATCCCCGCAAAACCGATGCCAAGCACGATTGCAAGCGCTGCCCCAAAGGAGGCGGCCGATGAAACCCCTAAAGTAAAGGGACTTGCGAGCGGATTATTGAGCACCGTCTGCATTTCAGCCCCGGCTAAACCGAGCGCGAAGCCAACGACGATCGCCATCAACGCTTTTGAAAGACGTAAATCCCACACAATAACCTGCGTTTTCGCATCCACAGCGCTGGGATTAAAGACGGCCGTCAAGAACTCCTTTACCGTAATTCCCGAAGGCCCTAAGGTAAAGTCAAAAATCAAAGAAGCGATGATACACAGAATCACCGCTCCCATAAGTAAGAATCGCTTGCGGAGCACGCTTTGATAAAAGTCGCTATATCCGCTCACGTTTTTCGATGGTTCAGCTGCCTGCATAGCCCTTATTTAGACTCCAACTCAATCCAAAAGGTCCCTTCAAGATCCACAGGAAGGAATTGATCGTAGAGACGTTGTTGTGTCTCGTTTGGATCTAAATCTTTAAACTCGTCCGGATAGAACCATTTCGCCATATTTTGGATCGCGATAATGTTGTAAGGCGAGTTGTAATAGGTGTGCCATAAGCCGTAGACGCGTTTATTTTTGATCGCGCTAAGGGTTGAGATTCCATTACGATTTAAAACGCTTTCAAGACCGCTACGCGCCTCGTCTTTGGTCGTTGTCATACCAAAGGGAACACCGCTTAAACCTTTATTCGGTAAAATTGAACCGCTCGCAATATAGACATCGGGGTCTGCAACGATCAATTTCTCAAGATTGATTTTACCAAGCGCCGCCGGAAGAAGCGGTTTAGAGATGTTATTCCCGCCCGCTAAATCAACAAAGTCGCCCATATTCCCGTTACCCGCGGTTGAACAGCAATCATCGCTCGTGCCCGCTTTAAGCTCGATAAATACCGAGGTTTTTTGATCTTCAGGAATTTTGCTGGTGATATCGGTCACTTTTTTGAGCTCACTTTCGTAAAACTCGATATATTTTTCCGCTTCCGCTTCACGCTGGATCGCTTTTCCGAGTGCACGAATGCTGGGAACGGTATTTTCAAGTGGATGTGAACGGAAATCGATAAAGACTACCGGAACGCCCATCTTTTCAAAATACTTAACTAATCCACTCTCAATATCAGGACCGTGCCCCGATACACCGAAAATCACCACGTCAGGATTGATGGTGAGCGCTTTTTCAGAACTCACGCTCTCGGGCGTTGAATTACCGATCAGCGGAATGGTATCAATCTCTGGGAATTTCGCTTTATACACCTCGTAGCTTTGTGGGTCGAGTTTTTTGAAATCACCCTGCCAGCCTGCGATACGCGCAAACGGTTTATCCCCTTCTAAAAGAGCCACCGCATGCAAGAAGCGCCCTTCGCCAAGAAGAATGTTCTCAATTTTTTTATCATCAGGAATCGTCACTTCGCGTCCAGCAACGTCGGTAAAGGTCACCGCGCTCGCGCTACCCATGAAAAGTGCGCCCGCAAGTGCTACACCGAGTTTGGTCATGAACTTTTGCATTATTCGTGCTCCTTTTATAATGATTCTCATTTGTGATTGTTATTGGCTATGATAATGCAAATGATAATAGTTATCAAACATGATCGATCATTATTGATAAATTTCTTAACCCGTCTGCCCTTTTTAGCCGTGATTCATATAGACATCAAAGCGCGTATTGGGCGATTCTACGCTGTGATGCGGGGATTTTTCACCCACAAATGGCGCATGGCTCGGACGCTTAATCACCACGCGTTTAGCCCCCGTTTGCAACGCTTTTTTGAGTAAGATCTCACTGTCGTGATCGGCACCGACTCGATTGCGAATGATGCGGAGCTCTTTTTTAACGAGTGCCGACTTCTCTCTTTCGGGATACATCGGGTCCATATAGATAAGGTCTGGCACAGATGCATTACTATTTACATTCCCCTCAATTAAACGCGTTAAATACGCGCCGGCATCTTCAGCGATAAAAGTGAGCCGGTTCGCTTCAATCGGTTTTTCCGCTTGAAAACGCTTCACCGCTTCATTTAATAACACTTGCAACACCGGATCGCGCTCAAACATCGTCACGGTAAAGCCTGCATGAAGGAGCATCAGAGAATCGCGCCCGAGTCCAGCGGTTAAATCAAAGAGCGTTTGCGGGGTTTCACTGTGCCAATCAAGTGCGCGCAATAACGGTTCTTGCGCCCGATTAATGCGCTCATAGCGCCATTTTAATTTCGCTGAGAGAAAATCAATCTCTAAATTCCCCGCCTCAAGATCCACCCATTTAAGCATCTCGCCATCCCATAAAAAATGATTGCACTCCTCTTTTTTATGCACCTCTTTCACGTTCACTGCAAGCGCTGGGAGCGTCTCGAGCGTGCCCGATTTACGAAATTTAATGGGATAAAAAGCGTCATTACTATTATTAATAGAAGCGGTAATAGAGTCAGTCATAATTTAAGGCTCAAAGGTAAAGTAAGGAGGGCACGACAAGTGGTTGCTTAACTCAAAACGATTACAACTCTCGTATTATACAAGACTCAAGATGATCGTTCACCACCCCGATCGCTTGCAAATAGGCGTAGATGGTAACGCTCCCAATAAATTTAAATCCGCGCCGTTTAAGATCGCGACTAATGGTGTCTGAAAGCGGTGTGGTTGCCGGCACGGCATCAATCGATTTCCACGGCGTATCGATCGGCGTTCCATCCACAAAGCCCCAAAAATAATCCTGAAAGCCGCCTTTATCACTCTCACCTTTTTCCCCGGTAGAGTTTTGAATGGGAAACTCACTGAGATAACAGCGCGCATTGTGAATCACCGCTTCAAGCTTTTTACGGTGACGGATGAGCTCGGGGTTACTGAGCCATTCATTTAAAATCACTTCATCGGCGCTCGCTAAAAAATGCGGATCAAACCCGTGAAACGCCTGCCGATACGCTTCTCGCTTTTGCAGCACAGTCCACCACGAAAGCCCCGCTTGTTGCGTCTCTAAAATAAAGAGCTCAAAAAGACGCGCCTCATCTTTTTCAGGTCGCCCCCACTCCTCATCGTGATAACGAATATAGCGCGGATCGTTCGTACACCAATCACAGCGGATCGAGGCTACGGTTCCCTCTTTATGGTGCAAATCATTAAGCAGATCGAGCGGTTTTTGGAGCGAGTTTTTGATCGGCTTTTGGGTCAAGTTTGGTATGGACGACATCGGGCACCTCGAGTGCTTCGGGAAGATAACGGAATATCACAAATTTACCATATTTCCCGTGCCCATCATATGCGGGGATTTTTTTGGCGATGCGAAACGGGGTTTTCTGCGTAAGATACTGTTTAATCTCTGGAAGCGGGTAATAGATCACGAGATCAATCGCCCGAGGATAGCTCTGTTTTGAGCGCCGTATATTTTTAATCACCTCTTTAAAAATCGTTAGTGAAAAGGGATTAAAAAAGTAGAAACAATTATCATTTTCGCTCACGTCGGTACTCTCCGCCTCACCATATTCAAAGCGAAGCGGCGCCTTTTCATGCCCGTCTCGCCAGCGCTTTTTAAAAGTATAACGATAACTATCGAGATTGACGTACGCCTCATCAAGCGTCGTTTCATTCACCTCAATCCCCCGCACCGGCACATTAAAACGCGAATGAATATAAAATGACACGCGCCCACGACCTGCACCAAAATCGACGATCTGCACATCGGGCTTTAACCGATAGCGTTTAAAGAGCTGATCAAGCGCCTCATAAGGCGTTGCCTCGTAACGATGATAATGCTTTTCCCGCCGATGCCATTCCCTTAATCCTGCGGTACGAATCCCGAGTGCCTGATCGCGCAATTGCTCCTGCATAATGCTCTCTCCTTGATCTAAAATTCCATTTTTACTCGGCAATTTAACCGGTTACCGAGCCATCAAAAAGGGTCTATGCTATCAAATTGTCTACATTATTAAAAATTAGCCCCGATCAAGCGCGCGAAATGCGAGGCTTTCCGTTAGATGTGGCGCGGATATTTTGGGCTCGCCGGCAAGATCGGCAATGGTGCGGGCAACGCGTAAAATCCGATGAAAACTCCGAGGGGAGAGATTCAGGCGCTGTTGCGCACGCTCCAATAAGGCCCACTCATTCTCCCCAAGGGCACAATCATCATCGATCTCAGAGACCTCAAGATGGGCATTGGCTTTCCCCCGACGCGCTAATTGAAGGGAACGCGCCGCATCGACGCGTGCTTTAATCGCCTCCGTTGATTCACCGGTTTCACCACTTTGTAGCTCATCGGTATCGATTCGGGGCACTTCCACATGCAGATCAATGCGATCAAGAAGCGGGCCCGAAATTTTACTGCGATAACGGCGCACCGCAAATTCAGAGCAGCTGCACGCCTCCTCTTTATCCCCGTAATATCCACAGGGACAAGGATTCATGGCGGCAATCAACTGAAATCGGGCGGGATATTCCACCTGCGACATCGCCCGAGAGATATGAATACTCCCCGACTCAAGCGGCTCACGCAGTACCTCAAGCACACTGCGATTAAATTCCGGAAATTCATCTAAAAAGAGAATTCCATTATGGGCAAGCGAAATTTCACCGGGTTTTGGGTGCGAACCACCT
>JAAZCI010000173.1 GCA_012513365.1 Lysobacteraceae bacterium | reverse complement strand
TTAAATAGCTTGATGCTTTCATTAATTGAAATAGATGCCACTAAATGAACATCGCTTTTTTGTTCCAAATCCTGCATTACTACCCACTTTCTGTTGTTCGTTACTTAAATAAAATAATGAAATGTGTCTTTAAAAAAGTTTCTTACCTTGTCCGTCAATAAACTGGCCATTCAATGCCACAAGCACAACATGCATTTTGATAAGCCACTGGAGCGTTTTTAAAAAGCCCGAATAATGTAGTGCGGTGAGCTCTTCTTGCGTGAGATCGTGATTCTTATTCCGCCCGTCCACAATGTCGTGGCATGCTTTACAGGACCACGCGCCAAAGAGATCGTGCGACTTATTGGCCACACCAGGCAAGATCGTATCGCCCCGAAGGTGGGCAAGGTGATTGCCCTCCCATAATTCAGGCCGTGGTTCGGGGTTAAACTCAAACATAGCGTCGATCTTTGGTGATGTGCAGTGGCCATAAATATTGATCATGCACGGCATGTGATGCGCTAATTCGCGGAGATTCTTTGGTCCTGTACTCATGCCTCTACTGATTCCCCACAACATCCGCATACAATCGTTTCTCCTTCCTCCTCTTTGGCAATAAAGAGTGCTGCCCTGCAATGCTTGCAATCAATGCGTCGGTCGCCTCGCTTCATTGCTTCGAAAGTATCTCTTAATCTAATCCTGCTCCAAACGATCTCTAATGCCCATTTCGCTTCCTCTTTAAAGATCTGGCTTAATTCACGGTCCTGGTCTTTATAGAATTGAGCGCAAGAGATCATCGCTTCTTTGTACTTCCATAACTCAGGGAGTGTCATGCCACTCCCTCCGCGGTTAACTGCTCAACGATCCATGCCTCGCCACGCGTTGTGAACATTGGCTGTGGATATCCAAGCTCGGTTTGACGCATGATTCCATAGCCTTTCTCAACAAACCAATGATTAAAGACTCGCCCACGCTTCACGCTTCGGTTATAGACGCGCAATTCATCAAGGTGACGATTCATTTTGATGGCAGATAGGCGGAGTTTTTGCGCTACCTGTGTGGCGTTTTGAAGATTCGAGCTATTCACAATCTTGTCGTAACATCTCACTTTTGGCGCTTGTAGCTCTAATTGCTTCGCTTGTTTCGCTGCAAGCATGAGTGCTTCGGAAAAGGATTGGGGGATTTGAGGCGCTTGACGGGTTTCGAGGTATCTCCATCGGTCCACAAGACGCGCGGTAAATTCCGGGGATAACTGCGCAACCACGATAATTGAATCGCGCTTTCCTTTTTCACCTGAAAAAATATAATTCTTAACGATTTGTCCAAGGTGATTCCTAACTTCCCCCAATGGGGGGAGTTGGATAACGCCTCTATTTGCAAGCCTTTCTATCGACTGCCTTACTTTGTCATGACGCGACTCAACCAGATCCGCAATCTCTCTACTGCTCATTGTGAGCTCATTCGATACCATTAATTCCATGACAGCCTCCTAAATAAACGTAATAGCGTGAGTTTGAGCGATCTCGATTAAGTGAAGCGCTTGGGTTTTAGCGTCATCGAGTGCGTTGTGATATGTGCCTTTTCGTTCGAGCTTCACATCACGAAATAGGCTCTTCATGGTCCGGTAACAGCGATCGTTCCAAAACTTCCACGGCAGTTGGATCTGGCAACGTGAATACGCGCCGGCAAGAATGACGTTATCGAATCCCGCGCCATTTCCCCAGACTTTGAGTTGCTCATTGATCTCGCCATCTTCCGCCCCTAAAAACAGGCTAAGCTTGAATAGTGCTACGCCGATATCGTGCAGATTGGTTTTAAGCGACTTCCGGGCTTCTTTGTTCTGTCCTAACCACCACATCACCGTATCGCCATCGATCTCCCCGCCTTTCTCCATCGCGGTAGCTAAATCGACGTTGATATAGAACTCTTCACCAAGCCCTTTTTCATCAAAATAGACCGCACCAATGGAAACGATCGCTGCACTTGCCCCTGTTCCCATCGTTTCAATATCGATCATCACGTTGTTCATTTTGTTATTTGTACTCATGCCGCTACCCTTCTTTTCTTATTCCAATAATGCTCAAAACTGCTCAATTTCCCGTAAATGTCTTTGGTCGTCTCCGGGTCCTCACCTCTAAAGCGGATAATGCCTTTTAGCTTGTGTGGCGTATGAAATGAGACGCGCCCCCACCCATCAATCTCGAAAATAATGATCCGCATGTGCTCGCCGGTAATCAGTTTTCGCGTCTTGATGAACTTCGGCTCACCTGAATCAATCAATAGCTGAATGAGCGCCTGCTTCTGCTCGTAGCACCAAGCTCGGTGACCTTTGTAGATCGTCTGCTTGGCGAGACTGTTGAAATTCATGGTGAGTTTTAAATTAATTAAGAAATGTGCGGTCTCCTTTGTTACTTGATCAAAATTCATGGCTTACCCCCGTCTGTAACTTGACCAGTTGAAGGTGAGGATTACGCCCTCCGCCATGCGGTCAATGACTCGTTCGCCGATCCGCTCCGCGAGCTCGTTATCGCTCAAGTTGGAAACGATAATCGTGGGCTTCATCTCTTCATAACGGCGGTTAATCACTTCAAAGAGCGCGACGTTTTCGGCGTTGCTCATATTGGACGCGCCGGCCTCATCTAAAACGAGGAGATCCGCTTCGGCGTAGGCATTGAGGATTTTTGATTCCCCACCATTTCTCCATGTCTCAGCAATTGAGCGGAACATGCCGGAGACGGAGCGCACGACCACGCTATGCCCTTTACGAGCGACCGCGTTAGCGATGGCGCAAGCAAGGTGCGTTTTACCCGTTCCGGGCTTTCCAAGTAGCATGAGCGACGTTCCGTTTTCGAGCTGTTCGTTAAAGGTGGCAGCGTATTGCGCTAAAAAGGCTAGATTGTCGTGCTGTGCTTGGTTTGTGACTTGATAATTGCTGAAGGTTTTCATCTTGAAGCGTTTGGCGATACCATCCACTCCGTTAAAAGCTGCCTTGGTGCGTTCTTCTTTGGCACACTGTGGGCAATAGGGCATCGAGCTGTCCGTTTCAGGGTTATAGCTCAGCCACTTGCCGTGCTTGTCGCAAACATCGTAAGCCGGGACTCGGGTAATGCGGTGCGATTCGCTTCTCTCGAAAGCCACGCGTAAACGCGCCTCGGCGTTCTCTTTAGGTAATGCAGGTTTAAAGCCGGCATTCTTGGCTTCTCTTTTCGCCATTGCTTCACGGTTTGCCATGGCTTGAGCGATCAATTCCTGCTCTGATTTATTTGCCATCGCTTGTTCTACTGTTTTAACTGCCATCATTGCTGCTCTCCTTCACCCTGATTTTGAAACACCTGACGCGCCCCGCGTCCCATTCTGATTCCGCCCCCGCCAAAGTCTTGGCTGATCTGCGTGCTGTTTGGCTTTGGTGATGCCTGATTGTTAAACCCACCCATCGCATTGCGATACCAACCTGCATTAAATCCTTGCCAGTTACGTTCGATCGTGAAGCGAATGGCATGGCTTAATGAAACGTCCGCTTTCTTGGCCTCACGAACAAATCCCTGCAGGGCTGTTTTCGTAAGGGGTGCTTTTTTGGTTTTACGAACTTTTAGGAAGTCCTCAATCAGGTCATCACCAACGCCGAGCTCTTTGAGCGCTTCTTTTGGGTCAAATTTTTTCGCGGGCTTGCTCGCCTTCTCTTGACGATTCAATTGACGGTTATCCTGACGGTTAGAAGAAGTGACGGTTATGTGTGAATATTCTTCACCCTCCCCCTGTGAATATTTTTCACTCCCCCCGTGAATATTATTCACCCCTAGGTGTGAACCTGTTTCACTCCCCGGTGAATCTCCTTCACCCCCATTTTCAGAATTTTCCGGTGGAGATTCTTCAGGGTTTGATCCAGAGTCGGATTCCATTTCCCCTAAATTTCCCGCGCCATCTAAATGCAGGTGATAGATATTCGACTTCTGTTGGCCACTATTAAAG
>JAAZCI010000172.1 GCA_012513365.1 Lysobacteraceae bacterium | reverse complement strand
GTGGCGCGTCTATGTGCCTGGATTTTTAATTTCGATTATTTTGCTCTTCCCGATCGTGGGATTTGCGGAACGTTTTTACCATCACCGTAAAGTCTTTTTAATGGCGATCGGGTTACTCGGCCTTGCGCTTATGCTCACCTTTTTCAAGATCAGCTACGGCGGATTATTAGTGGTGATGATGCTCTTTTTCTTAGGGTTTAATACCTTAGAAGCGATGCAACCCTCGCTTATGTCGCGCTTTGCGCCGGCAGATAATCGCGGCATGGTGATGGGGATTTTCTCTTCAAGCCAATTTATCGGCATTGCGGTGGGCGGTCAGCTCGGGATGCAGCTTCGCGGCAGTTTTGAAAGTCCGCTTGTGGTCTTTTTTGCAGCGATTTTATTGGTGCTGGCGTGGCTCTATGTTGCGTATCCGATGAAAAATCCGGTCCGTAAACCGAAAACGGATGATCCGTTAGAGGCAAAAGAGACGGCTGATAATCGCGAATCAAGTGAGGGATAATCGATGAAAGAATTTGAAATAAAAGTGGCGGAGAAGATGATTGGGATCTTAGATCTCACCGATTTTTCCCCAGCCCTTAATATTGATGCCCTATGTGAAAAAGCGATTTCGCCCTATGGAACGGTCGCCGGGGTCTGCGTGTTGCCGCAATATGTCAAAGAGCTTAACGCGCGGATTGGCAGCAAGGTAAAAATTGTGACCGTGGCTAATTTCCCAAGTGGGGATCTTAATCTATATCGCACCTGTAGTGAGGTAAAAAAAGCGATTGATGATGGCGCCGATGAGATCGATGTGGTCTTCCCATATTTTGCTTTTTTAAATCATCAAGCCCGTCTGTGTGAAGATTTTTTACGGGGCGTACGAGAGGCGGCGGGCGATAAAACCCTAAAAGTAATTTTAGAAACGGGCGCATTAAAGTCCCAAGGCTATGTCAAACGAGCATCAGAGATGGCGATTCGTATTGGCGCTGATTTTATTAAAACCTCGACCGGTCGCATCTCAAAAGGGGCGTCGGTGGAGTCGGTTGGAACAATGCTCGCCGCGATTCGAAGCGCAGAAGCGGAAGCGCGCACGGGCATTAAGATTTCAGGGGGCATTAGCACCTTTTCGCAAGCGCTTATCTATCTTGAGCTTGTGATTGCCACTATGGGAAGCGAGTGGGGGACGCCGGATCATTTTAGATTTGGCGCGTCGAGCCTATTTGAATCCCTAATTTCCAAGATTGAACAGGATTAATTCGAAGCGAGTAACACCGTTACGAAACGATCATTTTTTTATATTTAAGAGTAGTTGTAGAGATGAATTCACATACCACAGTAGCACAACAAGTTGCACGCGATGCAAGCCGTACAATCCGTACTATCTATTTCCGTCTTGAGGCGTTAAACCCCGAGCAAAGAGCCGATGATGAGCTCTTTTTACGTTGTTACGAGCAGATCGAATCAGAGCTAATCGCCGGCATTCGTAGCGCGTATCCAAGCCACACCATTCAAGCGAAATATCACGATACTCGTGAAAATGATGCCTATCATCGCTGGTACATTAGTGGCATGACCGCAGAAGAAAACTTCCGTGCTGGCCGACCAAATTTCTCGGTCTCGATTGCCTATGAGATGGGTGGAAAACTTCAAAGCGCGGTGGTTTATAATCCCGTGCTCGATGAGATGTCGGTTGCGTCCCGCACTGAAGGTGCGCTCTTTAACGATCAAAAATTACGCGCTCCCAAAAATGATGGTAAGCTAGAAAATGCACACCTTCTCACTAAGATTGGCCGCACTGTTGTTGATCATGAGCAATTTGCAAAGCTTCAACGAAACGCGAAATCGATCATGTGCTATGGTGATGTGGCAGGCGATATCATTCAGACTGCGCGCGGTTTAGCGTCAGGCTTTTATTCAGGCGCTCACCTTGCGGAAGAAGATATCGCAGGTGCGGTATTAATTGCCCGTGAAGCCGGTCTATTAGTGACCGATTTCCGCGGCAGTGAAGAGAATTTAATGAGTGGCGAAATTGTGGTGGTTGCACCGCGTCTTTTAAAAGAGATGTTAGTCGCGCTCAAATAATGAGGGCAGGATGAAATTGAGCGCAATTGCGAGCAGATTCAGTCAAACACAATCAATAAAAAGCATCTTACGTAGACTAAAGCGCAAGATGCTTTTTAGCTGTGCGCTCGGAATTATTGTAAGCAGTACGTTCTCTTATGTCTGTGCACTTGAGCTTAAAACCGCGCGTTATGAAGGGCATCGCTATGTGGAAGGGATCGTTGATTTAACTAAAGAGCCGTTAAAACTCTATTGGAAAAACGAACAGACCGAGCAAGATTTCGCCTCAATTCCATCGCTTGCACGGCATTTAAGTGCTGACCGGCATGAGGAGTTGCTCTTTGCGGTAAACAGCGGCATTTATGCAGAGCATTACACCCCGCTTGGGCTCTTTATTGAAAAGGGCATTACCAAAGTCCCGCTCAATACGGTGACCTTTAATGAAGGGCAGGGGAATTTTGCGCTTCTTCCCAATGGGGTTTTTTATGTGGACGATCACAATCGCGCCTACATTGAAACCACCGATAAGTTTGCCGAATTTAGCCAAGATAAACCGATTCAATATGCAACGCAATCGGGGCCGATGCTCCTTATTAATGGCGATTATAATCACCGTTTTATTGAGCATTCCCGTAGCCTTAAAATTCGCAGTGGCGTCTGTGTGATGGATCAAAAGGTCCATTTTGTGGTGACGGAAGATAGCGTCAATTTTTTTGAGTTTGCCACCTATTTTAAAGATGAAATTGGTTGCCAAGATGCGCTCTATTTAGATGGCACCTTAGCAAGACTCTATCATCGTGGAAAAACCTACGGCGCGCCTTTTTGGAAAGCCAAACCCCTCGTTGGGATCTGGGGCGTGACCCGTCCGATCACTCGTCCCGCACCGTAATCCTTATATCAGTCATTACGGCTTCTTAGCTTTGCATTGGTTATCTTGATCCATATCTCGATCTGTATCCTGATCGGGATCGTTCTCTTTTATCGTTTCAGTTTTATCTTTCGGTTCAATCACCCAAAGCGGCGTTTCTGTGATGGTGTGATTGGGCATTCCGTCACGAAAGCGAGGCTTTTTTGCGCGCAGTTCCGCCAGTGGGAAGGTGAGCGTAATGGAGAGACCATTATCATTTTCCGCGCTAATCTCACCTTTATGGCTAAGCGCCATCTGTTTTGCAATGGAGAGCCCAAGGCCCGAGCCTCCGTAATCATTGAGGCCATCGGGGCGCTCGCCACGATAAAATGCCTCAAAGAGATGATCAAGATCGGCCGCTTTCACGCCCGGACCATCATCATGAATATTGAGGATCAGCTTTTTCCCGCGCTCATAAATATTCACCTTAATTTCACTGCTCGCGTAATAGACCGCATTGCGCAGAATATTTTCAAGCCCGCTGGTAAAGAGTTCGCTATTGAGCGCAAGTTTTAGGTTCGGAATCCGGTTGGAGCTGAGTTTAATATGATTCTCTTTTGCTTCAAATTTCGCATCTTCTAAGAGTGGCGTTAAGAGCTCGACAATCGATACCTCATCGAAGCGTTCGCGGTTGATAATAAGTTCGCGAGAGAGCGATAGCATCGACTGAATCCGATCTTCAATCAAAATAAGATTATCCTCAATGCGTTTCACCTCCGGCAAAATATCATCACTGCCTTTACGGCGAATGAGACTATTGGTTAAGCGGATACGTGTGAGCGGCGTTCTAAGCTCATGGGAAAGATTGGCAAAGAGCCGGTTTTTCTCATTTTCAGCACTGGTGAGCGCTTCCACCATGCGATTAAAACTGCGCCCAACGGTGCGATATTCAATCGGGCCCTGTTCGAGCCGCCTGTCTACTGACCAATCCCCTTCAGCTACTCGTTCAGCCGCTTTTTTAAAGTACTCCATCGGTTTTGAGAGCGACCAAGTGAGCATAATTACAAAGGGCACACTGATGATTGTCATCAGCATAATAAGGAGCAGTGGGGCATCAAACAGCCGGGAGAGATAGTAGGCTTGCGGCGGGGCATGGGCGACGATGTAATAGTGATAATCGGGCGTTGCAGAAACATGAAACGGGCCGACAATGAGCTCTTTTCCCACTGATTGTTGGCTCGCACGTTTGCCGTTAATGGTGTTAATTATAAAGTTGGTAAAGCCATCATTACGGAGGCTATGGATCGCAGAATAACGTCCTTCGACATTATTGGGGATCGTGATCAATTGGCGACCGCCACGGGATTTACGATCATGCCCACGGCGAAATCCTTTCTGATTGGCGAGAATCTCTTCAGCCACTAATCGATTCACAAAGCGCTCTTGATAGATC
>JAAZCI010000171.1 GCA_012513365.1 Lysobacteraceae bacterium | reverse complement strand
ATATTGGGTTTACTGAGCTGATCGATCTTGACACCCCCATGCATTTTAAGCGCCCGAACGGTAGCGACAATGACGACCGCTGAAGGTGAAATTCCTGCTGCAGGGCATTTAATATCAAGAAACTTTTCAGCGCCTAAATCTGCTCCAAATCCAGCTTCTGTCACGACATAATCGGCATATTTAAGTGCAAATTTTGTCGCTAAAATAGTGTTGCATCCATGGGCAATATTGGCAAATGGGCCGCCATGAAGCAGAACTGGCGTATGGGCTAGCGTCTGCACTAAGTTGGGTTTAAGCGCTTCTTTAAGGAGCACCGCCATCGCGCCTTCCGCTTTTAAATCCCCAGCGGTGACGGGCGTATTATCAAAGGTATAGCCAATAATGATTTTTGCAAGACGGGCTTTAAGATCATCAATGTCTTTTGAGAGGCAGAGAATCGCCATCACTTCAGACGCGACGGTAATATCAAAGCCATCTTCGCGTGGTGTCCCATTTTTACGACCATCGAGCCCACTAATAATCGAGCGTAATTGACGGTCATTCATATCTACAGCGCGCTTCCAACTAATTCGGCGTGGGTCGATATTAAGAGCATTCCCTTGGAAAATATGATTATCAATGAGCGCTGCGAGTAGATTGTTCGCTGCCCCAATTGCGTGGAAATCGCCGGTAAAATGAAGGTTAATCTCCTCCATCGGAACGACCTGAGAATAGCCGCCCCCCGTTGCACCGCCTTTCATGCCAAACACAGGACCAAGCGAGGGTTCACGCAGTGCAATCATCGTCTTTTTACCAATGAGACTCAGCGCATCGCCAAGACCCACTGATGTGGTAGTTTTGCCCTCACCCGCAGGCGTTGGAGTAATGGCGGTAACTAAAATCAGCTTGCCATCAGGCGTCTCATCAAATGTGCTGAACGGGAGATTGAGTTTTGCTTTGTAATTGCCGTAAAGATCAAGGTGAGCGGGATCCATTCCAATCGATTTTGCTACCTCCACAATCGGCTTCATTGTGTGGCGCTGTGCAATCTCGATATCTGTCATTCCAGACATGTCTATCCTTTTTTTGAATATTGAATTTTAAATATGAAAATATGAAACAGGTGAGGTGAATAAAATACGCAGCTATTATAAGCGAAAATAGAATGCGCGCGAGCAGGAAAGTCTTAATAGTAAGAGATATTGTTTTTTAAAAAAGAGATAGCAAGGATATATCGAACAAAAAAACATCAAGAGAGGATTGAACGGTGCCAAGTGTCTCGATTAAACGTATAATGCTTTCTCGCGATTCTTTGCAAAACTTATAGGATATTTTCGTTAATTAACGATTTGTAAAGACAATAGAATAGAGTCCCGGATGGATTCAGTGGTTTACTAAACGGATATTTGAAAATGGCACGGAAAAAGAAGCAAAAAACGATTTTAGATAATCTTGCGAAAGAATTATTTAAGAAGAACAACCCCGTTTTTTGGGTGATCGGCGTTATATTACTCGTTCTTTCGTTCTATTTTAATGATTTTTTATTGCAATTACCCGATCTCTCCCCAAGGACAGAGCAACAGCAATCAGAGCCTGATTTCCCGATCGATCTTGAGGGATTATCGTTTAATCAAGCAAAATCTCGTTTGGTTCAGCTCTATAAAGATCATCCCGAGCAGAAAGAATTTTATTGTGGCTGTGATTTTAGCTGGGAAGGGAAAAAGGGGATTGTTGATCTTAAAAGCTGTGGCTATAAAATCCGCAAAAATGAGGAGCGCGCGCGCCGGATTGAGTGGGAGCATGTGATGCCTGCGTACGCCTTTGGCAATCAGCTGCGATGCTGGCAAGAGGGCGGGCGGAAAGCGTGTCAAAACAACGCCTATTTTAATGTGATGGAGGGCGATATGCACAATCTTCAGCCGGCGGTTGGTGAGATTAATGGCGATCGTTCCAACTTCCGTTTTAGCGATTTTGAGAAGACATTTACTCAATACGGAAAATGTGAGTTTTACACCGACTTTAAAAATCGCCAAGTCCAGCCTCGCAATGAGGTGAAAGGGATGATCGCGCGGACCTATCTCTATATGGAAAAACGTTATCAGCTCGATGTTGCTGACCAAGAAAAGAAATTGATGACGGTGTGGAACGCAGAACATCCTCCTAAAGCATGGGAATGTAAACGTAACAATATCATCCAATCCATTCAGGGAAATGATAACGAATTTATCACTGAGAAATGCCGTTAATATTGGATTAATCGAGCACTAAACGTGATCGCATTGAGCGATTTACCAGATCGGGAAGATGCGCTCAGCGATCACGTTTTTCATCACAATGGTTGAGGTTAAGCGCAAAATACTCGGGATATTGGAGAGCTTTTCATCATAGAGCTTTTGGAAATCCTCGAGATTTTCAGCCACCACATGCAGCATATAATCCG
Organism: Lysobacteraceae bacterium; assembly: GCA_012513365.1. Lineage (GTDB taxonomy): Bacteria > Pseudomonadota > Gammaproteobacteria > Cardiobacteriales > Wohlfahrtiimonadaceae > CALZBJ01. The sequence continues at coordinate 6,461 of JAAZCI010000171.1, read as the reverse complement.
GATCGCCAAAGAGCCGTTGCGCTTGCACAATCTCCGGAATATCGATCAGCGCATTTTCTAAGCGTTTGATCGAATCATTATTGCCCTCTTTTAAATTAATAAAGACAATTGCCGAAAATTGAAGCCCAATTTTGCTCGGATCAAGTTGCGCCGAATAGCCTTTAATCGCGCCGGATTCCTCCAATTGTTTTACGCGACGATGGCAAGGGGAGAGGCTTAATCCCACGTGATTGGCAAGATCGGTGATCGACATACGGCCATCTTTTTGCAGTGCAGAAAGAATTTTTTTATCTATCGTATCCATGTAGAAGATTCCACTAATAATAAGGGTGAATTGGAGAAACTTTGAAAGAAAATTCTAGCAAATAAGGGGTATTATTTCTAATTATTATCTTTGTAGTGGAAGTTTTTTCCAATTTTATCGATTTTTTAGAAAAAGTGAGTCAATGTAGATGGATTTCGGGATTTTAGCGACTTTTTGGACAGTCTCTTTTCTTTTTGTGATTACTCCCGGCGCGGATTGGGCCTATGCAATTTCAGCGGGCATTCGAGGGAAGGTGGTCCTGCCAGCGGTGTCGGGCATGCTATTTGGTCACTTTTTGGCCACTGTCGTGGTCGCGCTGGGCGTTGGGGCAATTGTTGCGAAAAGCCCGATTTTAATGACGACGATTACATTACTCGGAGCGGGCTATCTACTCTGGCTCGGGACCAATTTAGTGCGCTCACCCTCTCGCCCAAGTGAGGCCAGCGTCGCCGAGATGAATAGCTCAAAAAGTTGGGCGGTGAAGGGCTTTTTTGTCAGCGGCTTAAATCCAAAAGTCTTACTGCTCTTTTTAGCGCTATTACCCCAATTTACCGACCCCGGCTCATCGTGGGCACTCCCCATTCAGCTCGTATTACTCGGCCTTATTCATATTTTCAGTAGCGCCATTATCTACTCGCTCGTCGGCTATTGTTCGCAAGCGGTCTTGCAAACGCGCCCTTCAGCTGCGCTCATTGTCAACCGAATTTCGGGCTTTTTAATGATCATCATCGCACTGCTTCTCATTATCGGGCAATTACGCGGGTAGTGGGGGCTTAATAATGAAGGCTAGCCCTTAACGTTTCTAATCTGAAACTTTAAGCGCTAGCTTTTTATAGGATGCTTAATAAAGCATTACTCTTGATTAAATCGCTCTTTAATTTCACTAGAATGCTCAATGGTCATAATGCTTAAACTGCCTTCCACTGCCGGGCCCATTCCAGGTGAACTAGCGGGCATTCCAGGAAGTGAAATACCTTTAATATTCGGTGTTTCCTTAAAAAGTTTTTGAATCGATGCGATTGGTACATGTCCTTCAATCACATAATCTCCCATAATCATCGTATGGCAACTAGCGCCTTGATAGGTTCCATATTGATATTTTATTGTCCGCATATCAGGGTGATCGATTGCTTTTACACTCACCCCTTCTTTTTTTAGATAATTTACATATTCTGTACAGCAACCACAATATTTATCTTTGTAAAGAACGGCTTCGGGAAGAGCGGTATCTGCTAGCGTAAAAGAGCTTATTAAAGATAATCCTACTAAATAAAGAGATCGTTTTTTCATCTTATAAATCCTTATAAATGCATATTTAATTAAACCATTCCAAATACTTACTATGGCGAATATTGCGCCTGGAAATGAGTATTATCAGCGTTTTGAAAAGTGTGGAATGGTTGATTTTCGTTATATTTAACTAATTAAATAAGAAGAGCATTTATAGGGGGCGGTAATTCAAGCGTATAGATACCATCGTTCAAATTAACTCGATCCGAAATGATTGTATGATTCGTTGGGTATTCTAGATAAATTGAGGCTCTATATTCGATGAGCGATAAACAGAGCAAACAGTGATGACTACCGCCTAACTCACACATTTCTATGCACCCATGATGGGCAGAGATTGGTTGCTGAAATGCCGAGGCTACCTCACTAGCATGCTCATGCCACGTTAATGTTTGAGTGGGGAGTGTTTCATGATGATCAATAGCACCCGCAACGAAATCACTCATGAGGTATCCCATAAGGAGTCCTATCAGTAAGATTAATCGTAAAAAAGGTCGTAGTGCTAGTATCATGAGTATAAGTATAAATGAAAACGTATGATTCGTATATTTTAAAGAGGCCTTTTGAGTTAAATGTATAAGAGAGCTATCTCTAACTCTTTGTTCTATTGAAGATTAATAATCGACTCGATAGTCTTTTTTTTGCGGAAAGTAAAACTATCGAGTTTTGTTATTTTGCTGAATACTTCGCTTAACAATTTCCCTTTTTCGCTTGTCCGGGCGGGCAGAAATTGCCGTTTCCATTTTGTTTTGCATCGATGGTAACACCTTCTGAATCAATCACCACGCGATTGGGCATATCAGCACGTACTGAGCAGGCGGATAAGAGCATCACGCTCGCCATTAAAAGATAGAGTTTCATCAATTGGTTTCCTTTTTATAAGAATTCTTTGGTTAGTTTTACTAAAATGAACACTCCATTGCAAACAATATAAATTCGGTATGAAATTATTCATTTTTTTTATTGATAACTCTGATGGGGCTTGGGGATTACAGCTCAATCTCATCAAGGATCACAATTAGAGAAATTACTGAGTAATAAGAGTAATCAAAAGAAACATTATCCTCGGCTAATTATTATAGGAGGATTGATTGCATTTTATCTCTATATCTTTGTTCAGAGATTTTTTTATCAACAGATTGAAGAAAAATTGGGTATTGAGCTTCCCTTTAATCACCTATCAGAGATACTTTTCTGGTTGATGATTGTTATCGTAGGATTAATCGGGGTAATGCTCTCAATGATTGTCTGAAAATAATGAAAGAATTGGCGCCCTAGACAGGAATCGAACCTGTGGCCTTTCTCTTAGGAGGAGAACGCTCTATCCGACTGAGCTACCAGGGCGTGGGGTACTATTCTACGCCTCTCATTTTTAGATGTAAATTTTGCGCTCATTTTTTATGATCTTGATCGGACAAATTGGGATTTTTATAGCAGGAATTATATTGGATTTTTGCATATGAGAATCATTGTTATTTCAGTGGTTTAATAAATTATCGTAATCTTAAAAAGTCTACAAAAACACGCTATAATGGCCGATTGATTGTTATATTTAAGGGTTACGATTGTGAGAGAGTTTGAGGGCGTGCCGCCGCTTTTTTCGTATCGAAAGTTTTGGGCGCATCGTTTTGGCACGGCACCATTTTTGCCAACGACGCGCGATGAGATGGATCTTTTAGGATGGGATAGTTGTGATATTATTTTCGTCACCGGCGATGCCTATATCGACCATCCAAGTTTTGGTACTGCGATTTTAGGGCGTCTGTTGGAAGCGCAGGGGTTTCGTGTTGGAGTGATTGCCCAGCCGGATTGGAATTCGCTTGATGATTTTATGCGCCTTGGTCCGCCAACCCTCTATTTTGCCATCAATTCGGGTAATATGGATTCGATGGTGAATCACTATACCTCGGAGCGTAAAATCCGCCGAAATGATGCCTATACCGCCGGTGATATAGCGGGGAAGCGCCCGGATCGCGCGGTGATTGTCTATACCCAAAAAGTCCGTGAAGCCTATCCCGATATACCCATTATGATTGGTGGCATTGAGGCATCGCTTCGCCGGGTTGCCCATTATGATTATTGGTCTGAATCGATCCGCCGTTCGATTTTGCTCGATTCTAAAGCCGATCTTTTACTCTTTGGGAATGGTGAGCGCTCCATTGTGGAGCTCAGTCATCGCCTTGCACGAGGAGAGTCGATTTCGGAAATCACCGATATTCGCGGCTCTGCCATCTCGCTTCCTCACGGGAAAAATCATTTTGAGCGCGCTGAACTCGATTCAACGCATTTCGATCATGTGGGGAAAATCGACCCTTATATTAATCCCTATGGCGAAGCGATCGACGGAAAAACCTGTAAAACCAATGTCGCGCTCGAAGCCCCGACGGAGCAGCAAGCGAAAGAGAGCGAGAAAATTAAGCGCGATGAGCTCGCGATTCGTCTCCCAAGTTTTGAGGATGTGTCCGAAACGCCGGCGCTCTATGCCCATGCGAGCCGAATTTTGCACCTTGAAACCAATCCGTTTAATGCACGTCCCCTTGTACAGCAACATGGTGACCGCGATATTTGGATCAATCCGCCACCGATTCCGCTCTCAACCGAGGAGATGGATGCCGTTTATGCGCTCCCCTTTGAACGTAATCCGCATCCGAGTTATGGCGATGCGAAAATTCCGGCATGGGAGATGATTAAACACTCGGTCAGCATTATGCGTGGCTGTTTTGGTGGCTGTTCATTCTGCTCGATTACTGAACATGAAGGGCGGATTATTCAGAGCCGTTCTGAGCAATCGATTCTAAATGAGATTGAAGAGATTCGCGATCGCACCAAAGGATTTACCGGTTATATCTCCGATCTTGGCGGGCCGACGGCGAATATGTATCGTCTTTCCTGTAAAGACCCCAATATTGAGAAGCATTGCCGGAAGCTCTCGTGCGTCTATCCGAATGTATGCCAAAATTTAAATACCGATCACGGACCACTCATTGATCTTTATCGAAAAGCCCGTGAGATTGAGGGGATTAAGCGAGTCCATATTGCCTCTGGCGTGCGTTATGATTTGGCGGCGCAAGATCCGCGCTATATCAAAGAACTTGTGACCCATCATGTGGGCGGATATCTTAAAATTGCGCCAGAACATACCGAAGAAGGGCCGCTTTCGAAGATGATGAAACCGTCGATGAAGAGTTACGATGATTTCAAACGTCTCTTTGAAAAGTACTCAAAAGAGGCGGGGAAAGAGCAATATTTGATTCCTTATTTTATCGCAGCTCACCCCGGGACGACCGATGAAGATATGATGAATCTTGCGCTGTGGCTTAAAGAAAATGGGTTTAGGGCCGATCAGGTACAGGCATTCCTGCCGACGCCGATGTCGCTTGCGACCGCCATGTATTATTCAGAGCGCAACCCTTTAAAGTCGGTGAAACGAGATTCAGAACAGGTTGGCACTGCAAAAGGGATGCGTCGTCGCCGCTTGCATAAGGCGTTTTTACGCTATCACGATCCCGAAAATTGGCCGTTACTGCGTCAAGAATTACGTTATATGGGGCGTGCTGATCTGATTGGTAATCGCAAAGAGCATCTCATTCCGGCGGAGAGTCGTAGTGAACGGGCTGACAATCGTCGCGGACACAATCGCCGTGGAGCAGGAGGGGCGCGTGGAAAACAGTTTACTACCAATTATCAAGGCATCCCGCGGAAACGCTCGCCTAAATCGTAGTATCTGATTTATAGTCAGATAAAGAAAAAGCCTAGGAATCGTGTTGATTATCTCCTAGGCTTTTTTCTTGATTAGTAATCAGTTAGTTATTAAATACGTGATTAACCACTTAATGAAGTTCGGTAACCTCTGAGGCTTGCTCATCGGCGTGGTAGCTTGAACGTACCATTGCGCCAACGTAGGCATTTTTAAAGCCTAAACGATACGCTTCCGCTTCATACTCTTTAAAGGTTTCCGGCGTCACATAACGCTCAACATTTAGATGGCCATCTGAGGGCTGAAGATATTGCCCGATGGTGATCATCTCAATATCGTGCGCGCGCATATCACGCATCAATTCATACACCTCTTCATCGGTTTCACCAAGGCCTACCATGATGCCCGATTTTGTGGTGATATCGGGATTCATTGCTTTATAACGTTTTAATAGGTCGAGCGAGTTTTGATAATCTGCGCCCGGGCGTGCTTTTTTATAAAGACGCGGCACGGTCTCTAAGTTGTGGTTTAACACGGTTGGCTGAGTTTCAGTTAAGATCTCAAGCGCTACATCTAAACGGCCGCGAAAGTCAGGAACTAAGATCTCAATTTCCGTTTTTGGCGAGGCGTTACGAATTTCAGTAATACATTCTGCAAAATGGCCAGCGCCCCCATCGCGGAGATCATCACGGTCAACGGAGGTAATCACCACATAATTAAGGCGGAGATTGGCTACCGTTTCGGCAAGGCGTTTCGGCTCTTCGGTATCAAGAGGAAGCGGGCGACCGTGGCCGACATCACAGAAAGGGCAGCGGCGCGTACAGATATCGCCCATAATCATAAAGGTGGCGGTGCCTTTATTGAAACATTCGCCAATATTGGGGCACATCGCCTCTTCACACACTGAGTGGAGTTTTTGCTCGCGCAGAAGGGAGGTGATCTCCTCAAAACGCTGGCCGCTTGGGATTTTTGCCTTAATCCAACTCGGCTTTTTAAGGCGCTCTTCTTTCGGCACGCTCACCACTTTAATGGGGATACGAGCCGTTTTATCGGCACCGCGTAATTTCGTTCCTTCTTTCATTCTGCTCACAACGCTCATCCTCTCATTGGTTTAGTTTTACGAAATAATTAGTATACGGGATCACCGCGAAATCCGCTAGTAACCCGCCT
>JAAZCI010000170.1 GCA_012513365.1 Lysobacteraceae bacterium | reverse complement strand
GCAAAGAGCAGTACCCAGAGCGCAAAAGTTTTGCCCACAAATTGGCTTAAACGAATGAGCGCATTCATTGTGATGTAAGTCTCCTGAGGTGATATTGAATCGGCTTGTATTGTTATTCTCGAAAGCCGTTAAAGCGGGTAGTCTGCGATGGTTATCGCGACACCGTTATTGAGAGTAGCATAAATTTTGCCGGTGAAAACAGCGAAATCGCTTAGAATTTTTTAATGCTAACTATGGATAGATTCTATTGTGAATCTCTGTGGATATTTATCTTTCTTTACATTGGGCGTAAAAAAGCGATGCTAAAATTTCCCGTTTAATCGGGGTATTCCGTTGCATCGCTCTGGGTACGGTTTACCTAAAAATATAACGTAAATGCCATTATTTTAAGCGTTTTTCGTAATTTTGTTTTACGCGACGATTAACAAATCGGTTCAATCCTTCGCCGATTTCCGCTAGGCGAATCATCTCTTCGACGTCGTCTTTACCGGGTTTTTCGTAACTATAGAGATATTCTGCGCCATTGCTATATTGAATTACAATGCCATCGTCCTGTACGTCATACGCTGAAACGCCCGAATATCCCACAAGATTTAAATAAGGTGTCATAGTTGCTCCTCTTTTAAGATTAAGTGTGTCGGAATCAATTAACGTTTCTTTAGTATCACTATAGCACTTACGCGAGATTAGTAAATTGATTAATGAGGGTAGTTTCTTGAAATAAACATTTTAACGATCACGCAATAATTACCTCTGCATGACTGATCCCACTCTTATCTTTGGTGATTTCGATCCGTGCGGGGAGGGCTTCTTTGAGCTCTTCGACGTGGGAAATAACGCCAATCATGCGCCCTGATTTTTGCAGATCAATCAATACGTCGATCGCCTGCTCGAGGGATTCAGCATCAAGTGAGCCAAAGCCTTCATCGATGAAGAGGGTGTCGATCGAGATGCCCCCTTTAAAACTTTGAATCACATCACTCATCCCAAGAGAGAGGCAGAGCGAGGCTTTAAATTTCTCCCCGCCGGACATGGTTTTTACATCGCGATTTTGCCCGGTGTAGGCGTCATAAACATCAAGATCGAGCCCACTTTGACGGCCGTGTGAGGCTTGCATATTGCTTCTCACAAATTCAAATTGCCCGTTACTCATCTCGCGGAAACGAAGATTCGCCGCTTCAATCACCCGTTCTAAATAATCGATTAAAATATAGCGTTCAAAGGAGAGTTTGAGCGGGTTTTGCCCGCGCAGCAGATTAAAAAGGCGTTCAATGCGGGTAAAATCCGCCTCCGCCTGTTGAATGGCGTTGGCATTTTTCTCGATTTTTTCTTGCATCGATTGGATTTGTTTTAATATCGACTCGGTGCGGGTTTTGGTTTCAATCGCCTTTTCATAACGGGTAAAGAGGCGCGTCGCGTTTTCAGTCAGTGCGGTTAGATCTGCAGGGGATTTCTCATGGGTGAGCGTTGTTAATTCAGCAATGCGATTCGTTAAAAAGGTGCGCGATGCTTCATAGGTGCGAAGTTCGGCTTCCCAGTTGTTTAAGTTCTCATCGGAGGTTTGCGCCTTTTCAAATGCCGTCAAATCGCTAAAGCCTGCTGTACGAAGTACCGTTTCAAACTGCTCAAGAGCGAGGGCAGTTTCTTCCTCTGCCGTTTTAAGTTGCGTCTTGAGGGAATTAATTTCAGCTCCAAGTGTTGTGAGCAGAGTTTCAGCCTTGCGGTGCTCGATTTCTGCCGTTTCAAGCGCGCGTTGTAATGTATGAAGCGCTTTTTGTTCTCTCTCCAATGCGGTTTTAAAGGCGGTGATATCTTGCAGATGTTCCGGAATGGCGCGACTCATTTCAGTCAGGCGGGCTTCTAGCCGAGAAAGCGCGGTTTGTGTCTCATGGAGGGCGGTTTCTCGCGTCTGTTTTTGTGCCTCGATCTCGGTCAGTTGCGTGCGTTTTTTTGTGAGATTTAATTGCACTTGATCGTGGCGCGTACGTTTTTCATGTAGCGTTTTAAGATCGGCTTCAATCGTGATGAGATGGTTTTCGAGCGTTTCCAGCGGAATCGATGCTTTTAGCGTTTTGAGTTGTTCGGTAATTTCAGCGAGGGATTGGCGCACGTGATTAAGACTGCTCACCAATTGGCTCTCTTTTTGGGTCGCCTGTTGGAGCGTTAGATCGAGGGACTGAAACTCGGATTCACTCATAATGGGTGCACGTTCAAAGAGATCGGGCTGGCGCTTTTCGTGGGTTTTACTTCCGCAAACAGGGCAAGGCTCACCTTCTTCCAAATTCTCAGCGAGACGCTCTGCGTGGTTTTCAAGCAGGAGTTTAAATGCCTGATCGCGCTCAGTTTGGGTGCGATTGAGAATCTCGCGCGCGGATTCAAGTTCGGTTTGAAGCTTACTCTCTTCACGGCGTGCAGTAGCTTCCTTTGTTCGATACAGAATGGCGCTTTGAGTGGTGTGGCGCGCCTCAAGCAGCGAGGATTCCCCAAGGAGCACTCGGCTTAAGGTTTCCTGTTCATCCGTTAAGGTGGCAAGCGTTTTTTGGAGGTCGGTAAGCGCTTTTGTATCGTTTTCTAAAGCTGACTTTTCGTGAGTCTCTTTCGTTTTTAATGCAGAAAGCTCGGCTTTAAGCGTCGCCAGTGTCTCGACATTTTTTTGCTGGGATTCGAGCTGATGAATCGTTTTTTGCAATGTTTCACGTGTATCATTGCGTGATTTTTCAGCAGTGAGCGCCGTTTCAGCCTGTTTAAAACGCTCGTTTGCTTGTTGATGTTCTTGTGCTTTCGCCTGTAACGCGTCACTAAGCGCTTTGAGCGATTTCTCATTTTTGAGCACAGCATTTCGTAGCGGAATGAGGGGCATCGCTTTCCGCGCAGATTTAATCGACTCAGCAAGGGCATTAAAATGGGGCGCTTTTGCGTTTAGCGCGGAGAGACTATTTTGTTTTTCAGTTAATTCGGCAAAAGATTGATTGAGGGTTTTTGCTTGATTAAGCGTTTCGCTCGCCTTATCGTACTCTTTTTTGAGCGCAATGAGAGCTTTGCTGAGCGCCGTTAATTCCCCAGTATAATGGGATTTTTCCGCCTTTAATCCGCTGAGCGCTTGTTCAAAATTGATGGTTTCCTCGTGCAGCCTCTCAAAAAAGGGTGTTTCACGGGCGGGCAGGGTTTTAATCTCATGAATGAGCGCCGTGCGTTCACGATTTAAAAGTTCGAAGGATTGATGTTCCGCATCGCGTTTGGCTTTAAGAATTTGGAGCTGTTCACTATAGAGATGCGTGTTGAATATTTTTTGTAAGATCGCCTCGCGATTTTCAGTATCGGAGGTTAAAAATTTACGGAATTCCCCCTGCGGTAGCATCACCAGCTGGCTAAATTGATCGTGATTAAAGCCGATAATTGCTTCAATTGCCTCACGGACTTCGCGGGCTTGCTGTTTTTCCGCCGCTTCCACTTCAGCGCCATCATCAAGGATCTGGAATAATTCGATTTTCCCCGGGGTTTCGGATTTATTACCCGGTTTTTGATAGGGAAGTTGGCGTAAAATGCGGTAGCGCTTTCCTTTACTGGTGAAGATGAGTTCCACTGTGCTTGGGGTATCGCTTTCGGCAAAGTGTGAGCGCAGTGCACGAATATCGCTTCGATCAGACCCACTCGCAACGCCGTAAAGGGCGTAACAGAGTGCATCGAAAATGGTGGTTTTCCCCGATCCGGTGCGCCCAGAAATCACAAATAGATTGTGGGGAAGTAACACGTCAAAATTGATGGTTTCGGCGGATTTATAGGGGCCGAAAGCAGTCATGGTTAATTGATGGGGTCTCATGCGTTCGGCTCCTTCGCGCGGTGTAGGGTCTCTTCAAAGAGAGCTTGTGTCGCCTCGTCGGGATGCTCCGTTTCGAGCAGTTCATAAAAGGCTTTAAACAGCT
>JAAZCI010000169.1 GCA_012513365.1 Lysobacteraceae bacterium | reverse complement strand
TCACGATGATAGGGATGATTGTGAATAATGCTCCACGCTCTAAAGAGCTGTTCGGCGATAATCACGCGCACCATCGGATGCGGCAGCGTTAATTTTGAGAGTGAGATACTTGTCTCAAACTCTTTTTTAATCTCCGGATCAAATCCTTCTGGCCCGCCAATTAAGATGGCGACATCGCGCCCCATCTGCATCCAATTTTCCAATCGCTGACTTAACTCCGGCGTTGAAACCGCTTTACCGATAACATCAAGCCCAACGATATAGGCATTTTTCGGAATCGCTTTACGAATTCGATCGGCCTCTTCTTTGAGAATTTTCTTCGGATCGCTCTTTTTCTTTCGCGGTGAGGGAGCGACTTCAATCAATTTAAGTTCCACCTCTTGCTTTAGACGCGAGGCGTACTCGTCATAGCCCGTTTTTACCCACGCCGGCATATTTTGACCGACGGCAATGAGATAGATGACCATTACACCATGAAGAGTTTTTCAAGTTGATAAAAATCGCGCTTTTCTTCACTCATCACATGAAGCACCAGATCGCCAAAGTCGATTAAAATCCAGTCTGCCCCACGTTGCTGACCTTCGATTCCGATCGGTTTATAACCCTCTTTGAGCATTGCCTCTTCGGCTTTACGAATCATTGATGCAATGTGCGCGCCTGATGTCCCTGATACCACCAACACCCAATCGGCATAACTCACAATATCTTTAACATCATACGCTTTCGGGTTGATCGCTTTCATCTCATCGAGCGCATTTAAGAGTGCATCTTTAATATTTTCGTCCATATAGTGTCCTTATCTAAATAACTCCGCCTATTGTAGTGAATTTAATCGCATTGAACAAATGGAGTTTTCCCTTCATAATATTGTCAGAGAATTTATCGATTCATCGTTATAAAAAGGATTAATTGAATATGAGTCATTTTGAAAATTTATACGCAGAAGCCCAAAAATACATTCCCGGCGGTGTGAACTCTCCCGTTCGCGCGTTTAAACAGGTGGGTGGCGCGCCGATCTTCTTCAAAAAAGGAGAAGGTCCTTACATTTACGATGAAGAAGGTAAAAAGTATATCGATTATGTCGGCTCATGGGGTCCGATGATCGTTGGGCACGCCCATCCTGAGGTGATCGATGCGGTGATTGAAACGGCAAAAAACGGCCTCTCATTTGGTGCGCCAACCGTATTTGAAACCGAGCTGGCAAAACGCGTCATTGAGATCATTCCTTCAATGGATTCTGTGCGCATGGTAAGTTCTGGAACGGAAGCGACCATGAGTGCGATTCGTCTTGCTCGCGGATACACCGGACGCGATAAAATCATCAAATTTGAAGGGTGCTATCACGGCCACTCAGACTCGTTACTCGTTAAAGCGGGTTCGGGCCTTTTAACCTTTGCCGAACCCTCATCACCGGGCGTTCCTGCCGATCTCACTCAGCACACGCTCGTTTTAGAATATAACAACATTGACGATCTCAACGCCGCCTTTGAAAAATATGGCGATACCATTGCGTGTGTTATTGTTGAGCCCATTGCCGGAAATATGAACTGTATCCCGCCGGTAAAAGGCTTCTTGGAAGCGATTCGTCAAAACTGTACCGATCATGGTGCGGTCTTTATTATGGACGAAGTGATGACCGGTTTCCGCGTTCACAAACACTCAGCGCAAGGCTTATATAATATCACCCCCGATCTTTCCACCTTCGGAAAAGTGATCGGTGGCGGAATGCCCGTTGGCGCATTTGGCGGAAAACAGGAGATTATGGATCACCTCTCACCAAATGGCGCTGTCTATCAAGCTGGCACCTTATCCGGAAACCCCGTTGCGATGGCAGCCGGTTTAAAAACCTTAGAGCTTGTGTCAAAAGAAGGGTTTTATGACGAGCTTAAAGCGAAAACCGATTACCTCATCGAAGGCATCAATAAGGTCTTTGAAAAACATGGCAAAACCATCTCAACCAATCACGTTTGCGGAATGTTTGGACTCTTCTTTACCGACCGTAAAGTAGAAAGCTATAAAGACGCGATGAGCTCCGATATCGAGTTTTTCAAAAAATTCTATCACGGCATGTTAAATGAAGGCATCTACCTTGCGCCAAGTGCGTTTGAAGCGGGATTTGTCTCAAATGCGCATAGCTATGATGATCTTGATGCAACCATTAACGCGATGGATCGCGTGCTTGCATCGATCTAACGATAAAACTAGGAGATTTAAATGATGAAACAGACGCCTTGGATCGCCCCTTCCATTCTCTCAGCGGACTTTGCTCGCCTTGGAGAGGAAGTGGACGCGGTGCTCAATGCTGGCGCAGATATTATCCATTTTGACGTGATGGATAATCACTATGTAGAAAACTTAACCTTCGGCCCGACGATCTGTAAAGCGCTACGCAATTATGGCGTGACAGCTCCGATCGATGTGCACTTGATGGTCTCTCCCGTTGATCGCATGATTGAAGCCTTTGCTAAAGCGGGCGCGACCTATATCACCTTCCACCCTGAGGCAAGTCTTCACGTCGATCGCTCGCTTCAATTGATCAAATCATTAGGGTGTAAAGCGGGGTTAGTCCTCAATCCGGCAACACCAATTCATGTCTTAGATCATGTTTGGGACTATTTAGATATGGTACTTGTAATGAGTGTTAATCCTGGCTTTGGCGGACAGAAGTTTATCCCCTCAGCACTCGATAAACTCAAGACATTACGCATGATGATTGATCAACAAGATCGCGAGATTCGTCTCGAGATTGACGGCGGGGTAAACCTCGATAATATTGCTGAAATTTCAGCCGCGGGAGCCGATACCTTCGTCGCCGGCAGTGCTATCTTCGGAAGTGAGCTTACATATCAAGATGTTATTGGGCAGATGAAAAATAATGTAAAATCTTAGTAAAGAAGTGCTAATATTTATGTTGTTTAAAATTAAGCCATCACTCCTATTGAGTGGTGGTTTTTTAAGTCAATAATATCTGCGCCGCCGATAAGAAGCATACGATCAATTTTTTGTGACTTTGTCTCCTACGCGCAATATTTAAATGATAACATATTGTCTTAATTGTATTATTTAGCTTACAAAAGGTTTTCTATTTATGAATTTAGCGGATTTACTTGCCTTCGTGGTCAAGCATAACGGTTCGGACCTTCACTTATCTGCAGGCCTGCCTCCGATTGTGCGAATCGATGGGGATATTACTCGTATTAACCTACCAGCGCTTAGCCACGATCAAGTTTATGACCAAGTCTATGGCGTCATGAACGACTCGCAACGTAAAACGTTCGATGCCAACATGGAAGTCGACTTCTCGATTGAAATTCCTGGAATTGCTCGTTTCCGTGTTAACGCATTCCAACAAAGCCGTGGTATGGGGGCGGTATTTAGAACGATCCCAACGGACATTATGACTATGGATGAGCTCGGTATGCCGGCGATCTTCCGTCAAATGATCTCGGTGCCTCGCGGATTAATCTTGGTAACAGGACCAACCGGTTCAGGTAAATCAACGACGCTTGCTGCAATGATTGACTACCTCAACCGTAACAATCCTTACCATATCTTAACCGTTGAAGACCCGATCGAGTTCGTTCACCCGCCTCGTAAAGCCCTTATTAACCAAAGGGAAGTTCATAGAGATACGCTAAGCTTTGAAAACGCGCTCCGCTCCGCACTTCGTGAAGACCCGGACGTCATCTTAGTTGGGGAGCTTCGTGACTTAGAGACCATTCAGCTCGCGCTAACCG
>JAAZCI010000017.1 GCA_012513365.1 Lysobacteraceae bacterium | reverse complement strand
TTGGCAGCCAGCGGAAGAAAAGCTGCGTCCACTTAACTCACGGGTCGATTGCGCACTGGGAATATGGTCGTCCGCAACCGATAGATCGAGCGTAGCAACTGCTTGATCTACTCTAACATTTTTATCTAAAATTCTCCAGATCGGCACAGGTTGCAAGCGACTTAATCGAAACGCGCCCTCCTCTTTTGGCCCGTGATTCGGCTCGTGCGCGCCGACAATATAAGAATGGAGCCCCTCGCTTAATCGATTGGCAATTCGTTTATCAGGCGCATTTAATTGCTCGGTAATGTAGCTAATATTGGGATAGGTCGATGCGGGGAATGCCGCCAATTTATGGCGTTTACGGTCATAAAGGGTGAGCGTACAGCAAAAGGATCGGTAATCGGGCGCAGAGCCTACCACCTCCACCGAATCGAGCCACGCGCCGGGGGCTGAGAGCAGCTTTCCGGAACGAAATCCCACAATTATAATCTCGCCCTCAGGATTGAGTTTACTCCGTTCGATAATGCGCTCAATATGCGCGGGGGTGAGCGTTAGCGTTTCGCCAATCATCTCCGGATCAATGCTCCACATCGGTGCCTCCTAGCCTCGTATAAATCGATCATATCATTCAAAATCATCATTTATTATAGGCGGAAGTGTATTCAAAATCACCCTAAAAGCCATCCGTTCATAAAGGATCGACCCGAGCATTTATTTAGGCGACCCAACACCATAATTTCGGCGCAAAAAAAAGCGCACCCGAAGATGCGCAAAAACAATCAATTACTTACATTTCAAACTAGGAGGAGAGGCAAGGGCTACGTCCTGTAACAAAGCGATATCCCTATCTAACGGTGAGGCAAACGCCTTGCATTAATTATCATAAAAACGGCTCAATCGTCCATTATTGAGATAATCATTAAAATCCTTTTTAAATGATCCGCCGACCAATTCACATCCTGTGAGCGGCGCGCGTTCTACTCAATTAATACATTTACTTTCAGTTTCTTCCATGAACATCGTCCGAGATCATCATCCTTGATCACCTCGCTGATGAATCATCCCTGATAATTCATCCGTTCCTTGCCACGGATAAAGTTTAGTAGACAAAACTAAAAGATTGATTTAAAAAAATCGATTGAGTTATATATAAAAAAAATAAGTGGTATTATTATTCTTTTAACATTGTGTACTAAGACGGATATGCTGACTTTACGAAACCTCCCCTATTACCTGCAATTAATGCGTGTTGAGAAGCCGATTGGCAGCCTCTTATTGATGTGGCCAACGCTCTGGGGAATTTGGGTAGCATCGAGTGGAAAACCCTCGCTGAAAGTCTTTTTAATCTTTATGCTCGGCGTCTTTTTTATGCGCTCGGCGGGTTGTGTGATTAATGATATTGCCGATCGTAATTTCGATAAACATGTCTCGCGCACCAAAGAACGCCCGCTCACCTCAGGGAAAGTCACCTTAAAAGAGGCGATCACGCTCTTAACGCTGCTGATTGCGGTCTCGTTTTGTTTAGCGCTCTTTTTAAAATGGGAGACGCTCCTTCTTGCGATTCCAGCACTGATCTTAGCGCTTAGTTACCCCTTTATGAAGCGTTTTCACTCCCTACCGCAAGCCCATTTAGGCCTTGCCTTCGCCTTTGGGATTCCGATGGCATTTATGGAAGTCAAAGGGGAATTATTTCCGGCTACCGCGCTTTTATTAATGGCGGCCAATGTCTGCTGGGCGCTGGTATTTGATACCGAATACGCCATGAGCGATCGTGAAGATGATAAAAAAATCGATGTGCGCTCGTCGGCTCTTTTATTTGAGAAGCTCCTCGGAAAACGGGATTACTATCTCATTGTGGCGCTGCAATTTGGCGTGCTCTTTTTCCTTGCGGCCACCTATTCGATTTTAGGGTGCTCGCTCTACGGAATTTTATCGCTACTCGTTGTCGCAGGGCTCTTTGCCTATCAAATCAATATGATTAAAGACCACGATCCGAAGCGCTGTTTTGAAGCCTTTTTACATAATAATTGGGTGGGATTCACCGTCTTTGTGGGCTTTTTTCTTCACTTTTTCGCATAAATTTTCACACAATCACGCAGAGTTTTCGGAGGCTTCATGGGCAATCGTCTTTCAAAAATTGTGACTAAAACCGGCGATCAAGGCACGACAGGGATTGCGGGCAATATTCGCCTTTCCAAAGCCGATCTTCGCATTGAGGCAATCGGCGATATTGATGAGCTCAACGCCCATTTTGGCGAGACGATCGCGCTGTTAAAAAGCCTTCCTCAACGAGATAACAACGCAGAGA
>JAAZCI010000168.1 GCA_012513365.1 Lysobacteraceae bacterium | reverse complement strand
TATTCTCTATCGCTTCGATCAAGAATAATCATCTCGTTACTATCTTGCCCGAAAACTTTACCGCCGGAGACATCATTAATGCAGATCATATCGAGGTTTTTACGCGCGCGTTTTTCTTTTCCGTGCTGAAGTACGTCATTGGTTTCCGCGGCAAACCCGATACAAAAAGGGCGTTTATTTTGGGGAAGGCTTGAAACGCTTGCTAAAATATCAGGATTCTTTGTGAGTACGAGCGTCATTGTGTCGCTATCATCAGTCTTTTTAAGTTTTTGCGCGGCGGGATTAGCAACACGATAATCCGCAACGGCAGCGGCGGCAATAAAGATTCCATCAGCATCAACACTTTTAAATGAGGCAGCTAGCAGTTCTGCAGCCGTTTTAATTGAGATCAACTCAACGCCTGCAGGCGGCGTTAACGCAACAGGCCCTGAAATTAATATCACTTCAGCCCCTGCTTTTTTCGCACTTTCCGCGAGCGCATAGCCCATTTTCCCACTGGAATAATTACTGATGTAACGCACAGGATCGATCTCTTCAACGGTAGGCCCTGCGGTAATCACAACGCGTTTCCCTGCCAAAAGAGTCGCGCGTGCTTGCGCTTTTTTACCGTAATGATCCATCAGATAATCCCGAATTTCGAGCGGTTCAGGCATGCGCCCTTTTCCCACTTCACCACAGGCTTGCGAGCCACTGCCGGGCTCCATAATATCAAGGCCACGCTCACGCAAAAGCGCTAAATTATCTTGAATCGCCGGATTATCCCACATGAGCCGATTCATTCCCGGAGCGATCACAATCGGGCATGGCGCCGCTAAACAGATCGCGCCCAATAGATCATTGGCAAGCCCGCAGGCGAGTTTAGAAATCGTATTGGCACTTGCTGGCGCAATCACAATTAGATCCGCCCAGCGGGATAATTCAATATGCCCCATCCCCGCCTCATGAGCAGGATCGAGAAGATCATAGACCACTGGATTTCCCGATACCGCCTGCAGTGTGAGTGGCGAAATAAATGCACGCGCACCATCGGTCATCACCACGCGCACCTCGCAATTTTGCTCTTTTAAACGGCGCACTAAATCGGGGGTTTTATAGGCGGCAATGCTACCGGCAACACCAACAACAATCTTCATTTTCACTCCTTTTTAGAGGGGCAATCTTTTTCTGTTTTCTAGCTTTGTTTCTATTTCTGTTTTTTTATTGGATCAATCCAACGAGATCGCAACAATTCGGTCGGCAACTACATCGGCACAATATCGAACTGCTCGACACTGTAGAGCTCTTCCGGTTGCAGACGAATATTGGTATCGATAATATTTTGCAATTCCGCAACGCTATGAGCTTCTTCATCGAGAAGTCTCTCGACGACTTGCGTTGATGCTAATACTAAAAATTCTTTCACATTCGGATACTGACGCGACTCGCGTAATAGCTCGCGAAACACCTCTAAGCAGACCGTTTCACTCGTTTTTACGTAACCTTTCCCTTGGCATTTCGGGCACGGCTCACAGAGTACATGCTCAAGGCTTTCTCGGGTACGTTTCCGCGTCATCTGCACAAGTCCTAGGCTCGTCACTTCACTAATCGTGGTGCGCGCGTAATCTTGCGAGAGATAAAAGGCAAGCTCATCTAGAACGCCCTGTTTATGAGCCTCACTCTGCATATCGATAAAGTCGATGATAATAATGCCGCCGAGATTGCGTAATCGCACTTGGCGAGCCAGAGCTTGCGCCGCCTCAAGATTGGTCTTAAAAATAGTCTCTTCGAGATTACGATAGCCGACAAATGCGCCGGTATTTACGTCAATCGTCGTCATCGCTTCGGTCTGTTCAATCATCAGATATCCGCCCGATTTAAGGGGGACACGTTTTTCAAGCGCGCGCTCAATCTCTTCTTCAATATTGAAAAGATCAAAGATCGGACGAGAGCCTTGGTAGACCTCAATCCGTTCGGTTAATTCAGGTAAAAAACTCTGAGTAAACTCGATCATATTCTCATAAGCTTCATGAGAGTCGATGCGAACGCGCTTAATATCTTTACTGATATAGTCACGCAAAATGCGCATCTCAAGCGGGAAATTCCCATAAATAATCTCACCGACTTTCGCCTTTTTCATGCGGCCGGTGATATTTCCCCAAAGACGGCTTAGAAACTGCATATCAGCACGCAGCACCCAAGGATCAACGCCCTCCGCCGCCGTTCGCGCAATATAGGCTCCGCCAATCTCTTCTTGGAAAAACTGGAGCGAGGTTTTAAGACGATCGCGCTCCTCTTCGTCATCAATTCGGATGGAAACGCCGATAATATCCGAATCCGCAAGATGGACTAAATAACATGAGGGAATCGAAATTTGCGTTGTAATTCGCGCCCCTTTCGTCCCGAGCGGATCTTTAATCACCTGCACGATAAGCTCTTGCCCTTGACGAACGAGCTGGCTAATATCGATCGATTTTTTGAGCTCTTGCGAACCGCCAAGCTCATGCTCAAGCGTCTCTTTATCGTCGGTTAGATCAAAGCGCTTTTGGATATCACTTACATGCAAAAAGGCAGCGCGTTCAAGGCCGATATCGACAAACGCTGCCTCCATGCCAGGCAAAACGCGAACAACGACCCCTTTATAAATATTGCCCACTAGACCACGCTTCTCTTCGCGTTCGATCAATATCTCTTGAAGGGTTCCGTCGGTAATTACCGCTGCACGCGTCTCTTTAGGCGTAATATTAATGAGGATTTCGTTGTTCATAATCACTTATTTTGCTCTTTTTTCTAACATTTCAACCGCAGGCAATACTTTTCCTTCCAATAACTCGAGGAATGCACCGCCCGCCGTTGAGATATAGGAGATATTCTCCGTCAATCCAAAGGTTTCAACCGCTGCAACCGTGTCGCCACCACCGGCAATGGAGAACGCATCACTTTTTGCAATCGCTTCACCCAATACTTTGGTACCGTTGGCAAATTGCGGGAATTCAAACACACCTACAGGGCCGTTCCAAACAATGGTTTTCGCATCCAGCATAATTTTTGCGTAAAGCTCTGCCGTTTTTGGGCCGATATCGAGAATCATCTCATCGTCCGCGACATCGTCAGCTGCTTTCACAATCGCTTCTGCATCTTTAGAAAATGCTTTTCCTACCACCACATCGATCGGAAGCGGGATCTCTTTACCTTGCGCCTCTGCTTTCGCAAAGAGTGCTTTCGCATCCTCCACTAAATCCATCTCAACTAAGCTATTGCCAACGCTATAGCCTTTCGCCGCGAGAAGCGTATTGGTAATTCCGCCGCCTGGAATAAGCGCGTCAACTTTATCTAAAAGATGATTTAACACGGTAAGTTTTGTAGAAACTTTCGCGCCACCTACGATCGCAACCATCGGCGATTTCGGTGCATGAAGTGCTTGACCAAGCGCAGTCAGTTCATCAGCTAAAAGAAGGCCCGCCGCCACTTCATTGGCGTAAAGACCAACTCCATAAGTCGAAGCTGCTTTACGGTGCGCCGTTGCAAATGCGTCCATCACATAAACATCACAAAGAGCGGCCATTTTTTTAGAAAGCACCTCATCACAGGCTTTTTCACCCACTAAGAAACGGCAATTTTCTAATAATTTAACCTCGCCGGCCTTAACCTCAACGCCGTCGATCCACTCTTTAACTAACGGCACATCAAAACCAAGTGCATTTGAAAGCCATGCAGCCACCGGAGCAAGTGAAAACTCATCACTATACTCCCCTTCCGTTGGGCGACCTAAATGACTCATCACAAGGACACCCGCGCCCATTTCAAGCGCTTTTTTGATGGTCGGAAGCGATGCAACTAAGCGTGCATCTGAGGTAATCGCGCCATTTTCAAGCGGAACGTTTAAATCTTCACGGATCAGAACGCGCTTGCCATTTAAGTCTAACGCGGTTAATTCATTAAATTTCATCTAGTTTTCCTTCTGGTTACATTACTTTTGACGAGCTAAAAAACGTTCAGCATCCAATGCTGCCATACATCCTGTTCCTGCGGAGGTGATCGCTTGACGATAATTAGAATCCATCACATCGCCACATGCGAAAACGCCGGCTAAATTGGTTGCCGTTGCATTTCCATTAATGCCCGATTGCACCACGATATAGCCATCGCGCATCTCTAAGGCATCGGTGAAAAGATCGGTATTGGGCGCATGGCCGATTGCAATAAAGACCCCTTCAAGGTCGAGCTTTTTAATCGATTCATCGTTAACGTTGCGGATATTGATCCCCGTAACAACGCTCTCATCCCCTAAAACCTCATCAAGCACTGAATCTAGGTGAAGTTCGATTTTACCTTCATTGACACGATCCATTAATTGATCGATCATAATTTTTTCCGCGCGGAATGTATCACGGCGGTGAATTAAATGCACTTTTGAGGCGATATTACTAAGATAGAGTGCTTCTTCCACAGCGGTATTACCGCCGCCCACAACCGCGACTTCTTGATCACGATAGAAGAATCCATCACAAGTTGCGCATGCGGAAACGCCTTTCCCCATATATTTCTCTTCAGAAGGAAGGCCAAGATATTTTGCTGAAGCGCCCGTTGCTATAATCAGCGCGTCACAGGTGTAGGTACCGTAATCACCCACAAGGGTAAAGGGGCGTTTTGAAAGATCAACACTTGAGATCTGATCCATCACCATTTCAGTGCCAAAACGCTCGGCATGAGCCTGCATATTTCCCATTAATTCTGGGCCTTGAAGCCCCTCTTTTCCACCTGGCCAGTTGTCGATATGGGTGGTTGTAGTGAGTTGCCCGCCCATCTGCATACCGGTAATTAAGAGCGGATTAAGGTTCGCACGCGCCGCATATAGCGCCGCAGTGTAACCCGCAGGTCCCGAACCAATAATAATAAGAGGCGCATGACGTTGAGTACTCATAATCGTTTATTCTTCCTGAAATTTTACAAAAATTGAAACCCTTATTATACAATAAAAAAGCCTGCAAATCGCAGGCTTTCAAAAACTCTCAGGACTTCAGAAAAATCCCAATTATAATAGAGGTTTAATCGCTTCTGATGCTCGTTTGATATCAAGGAAGATTAGACCTAAACGTGCATTTGATTTAGCCAATACAGAGAGTACTGCATCTGGGCCGGCCGAGGTCAAAATCACATATCCTTGCGATCCTTTTACCAATACCTGCTCGAGTTCACCACGAACAAGTTCTTCAGATGTGCGGATACCAAGTGAGAGCATCGCAGCACTCATCGCTGCTACGTGGTCCTCATCCACATTCGATGGTAAAAGTGAACTAATAATTAAACCATCCGTTGACAGAATAGCCGATGCTTCAACATCCGCTGATGTTCCGTTCAATTCACTTAAAATTGATGTTAATACTTCTTCGCGCATACAAACCTCATATTAATTTATGTAAATTTTACCCTCAAAAATTATTATACTACAGAATTGCCATAACGGTAGGTTAAAAGCCAAACGATGTCTCTAAATGTTCGTTGATTTAAAAAGGGAGTATCCCCAATCGTGAGCGTAAATACTACGCCCGAGACATCTAACATAACAAACCCAAGTTTACTAATTCCTTGGTTATTAACTACGGCCGTTGCAGCATACTCCTTGTTTAACGATTGCGATAAGAAGTTTTTGTACGTTGAGAAAATTGTACTGAACTCACTACTCACGACCGCTAACTGTTCAATATCTTCAGGAGCAAATCCTGTACTACTAATTTGAAAACCGTTACTGTCGATTAAAAGTGTCTTCCCTGAACTTGAAAGAAGACGTAAAAGAGTGGGTAATTCTTTATGAATATTGATATCAGGAACTCCAACTGGCTCACTCTCTGCTTGCACAAAGTGGCGCACCTGAAGCTGATATAGAACCGCTTCCGCGAGCTTTTCATCATGAAGCTCGGTAAGTTCTAACAGCGATTCTTGAGTTAATTTAGGACTCACTTTCATATTCAGAAGTTTCATTAAGACCTCTTTGGTCTTACTCTCTTCTGTTGTACTTGTTGCAAACAGTGCGCCTCGCGGGGTCACCGTCAAATATTGAGCTTCCTTTTTTTCCATATCTTACTTAACCCGTAATACGATCTCTTCAACCAGTCTTGCCACCTCAGCACGACTCCGAGGATCTACACAACGTGTTAAATCCTGCCCACCATAGCGATTATTGAGCGCCTCGCGATACTGTTCTGCGACCGCTGGATCGGCTAAATCGACGTGGGTAAATCCTACCATAAATGGCATACGTTCGATAAAGCGTGTATACTCGCCTACAATTTTGTAGAGATGCTCTTCTGATGTGACGGTTGAAAGATCTACAAGAATAATAACCCCAAGGCATCCTTCGGAAAGGATATCGAGCATAAATTCAAATCGCCCTTGCCCTGGCGCTCCATAGATATGAAGCTTTTTTTCACTACCAAACGGAAGCGTACCATAATCCATCGCTACCGTAGTTTCATGTTTAATATTTTTAACATCGTCTGTAGGCTTTACCTCTGTAGTTAACACATTATCGCCACATAATGTTTTAACAGCCTCTGTTTTTCCCGAGGCTACCGGTCCGACAAATAAAATCTTATATTGCTTCATCTACCCAATCCTACAATCTACAATTGTTTTAATTCTTCTAATAACATATTCAGGTCATCTTGCTTATTTTGCTCACGCGCAGCTTCTTCTTCAAGCTCAGCGGTGCGATCACGCTCGTTAAAAAGCCCTAAGATCGCCGCAACCACATAAAATGAGAAGATATATCGTTGCGGAAGCAGCAACTGCCCTACGAGCTCTTTTAAGGTCATTGGTGCATTTGCCCAAGCCTCTTTCACTCGATTAATCTCGGGAAGTTTCAGTTGCGTAAAGATCTTGTGATCAGGTTGCAAGAGCTGATAGGGCTCATCAACGCTTGTACCTTCAGGAAGACGACCACGGGATGACCAGAGCGCTAGTACAGCAATCAGATAATCAAGATTGGAATAATAGACCACATCATACTTTTGGACATATTCCGCTTGTGCCTGAGATGTTTCTAAGATGTCAATTTCAGGGGCATCACGTAGAGGCATCAATGAAATTGCATATAAACTGGTTTCCGGAAGACTGGTGTAAATAGACTGATCTTTTGGATGAATCAGCATATAGTCATTATCAATTGTGAGCACTACAGGACGCATCGCTTCAAGCGCAATTGATTTTGCTTCCGCAACGTAATGACCTAAATAATCGGTCACATTAAAAAATGTTTGGAGCGGGAGATGATCAAGGCTCACATCTTGTGATTGACCACAGATTTTCTTACTGTCTGCCGCTTGTTTATATTCAAATGGATAGAGTCGTACACCATAAAGCGCCGCACCCGGTGAAAATTTATCACGCCCTTTCTCTTTTTCCGCATCCGCCTCTTCTTTAGCAGGTCCGGTGTCAGCAGGGGTAAAACTTGCTGTAGCGAGGTCACGCTTTGCTTGTTCCGCTTTTTCCGCAGCAACTTTTGCTTCAGCTTCCGCCTTACGAGCAGCCTCAGCTGTGGCTTTAGCTACACGCTCTTCTGCATCACGTTCCGCTGCTTCTTTTTCGGCACGGGCTTTCTCAGCTTCAATCGCAGCACGCTCGGCGGCCTCTTTTTCGGCTTTTGCTTTGGCTTCCGCTTCCGCTTTTAGGCGCGCTTCTTCCTCTGCTTTTTCACGGTCATTTCCCGCTTTATGAGCTTGCTGTAATGAGGCTAAATATTGGTCGCTGTGAAATTTCGCAAAGGGATTGCCTTGCGCTTTCGCTTCACCCGCGCCCATTTCATGATTGGCTAATTCTTTGGAAACATCTAATAATGTCTTGACGAGATCTTCGCTTTTAAGCGGCTTTTGGATCACATGAGGATGCTCGTTATAACGACTCACCATCACTGTCATAATGACCGCATATTCCATCGATTCGTCACGAATATAACGAATCCCATCAACCGAGTCCCCATCAATTAAGAGAAGTGATGCGCTCTGATCGATAATAAATTTTTGTTGTTGGTGGCGTGACAGGACGAGTTTAATCCCCGCTTCTGTCCGCGAATCGACCCCTACTAACTTAACTCTCACTGCATTACTCATAACTATATCTCAGCCTTATGATGCATAGGGATTGTCAATGAAATTAAAATGACCTTGCACATCTTCAGTAAAGATACTCCATTGGTTATAGGGTAAAATGGTTGCCGAACTAAATTCTTCTTCTAAATTATCGTAAAAGAGAAGCAACCAATCGTCCCCTAACACATTAAGCGATTCTTTTAAAAAGTCGAGACGTTGGAGGTAATCTTTCGGTTTAGAGCAGATGTAATAATCTGTCAGCGCACCGGCGAGCGTCGATTCCGTACCACGCTCTATTTCAAAACGAATTCGAACGGCATGATCTCCCATCGAATCTGCTCGATTGAGGAGCGTATATATAAACGCTTGCCGACGGGCATTGTTTGACTCTGTATGTTTATCTTCCATTCAATATATTCCATCTATTTAAACGATAGATTACCCTACTATAGCCTCATGAATCAAACGTCTATTTATCCCCTTTGATACTGGTCAATAGCCCGCTCGATTCCGCTCTTATTCTGATGGCAAACCCATTTATGGCATGGGAGATGCAAGGGTCTGTTCGCTTTGCCACGTTCGATCTATCATAATCGTTTTTTTAGTTAAGCGGTTTATAATCCATCATTTTACTAATCTATATCATCTTCGTTGCACAATTATGATACTGGTGTAAATTGACTGTTTTTAACAGGATACAACGCTTACCATCTTATCGTAAATTAGGCGCATTTGCCGCTTTATTTTAATTCGATCAAAAAAAGGATGACCGTTTCTGACCATCCCTTTTTATTCCCTCAAATCGAAGGGCTTTTTGGCACTAATTATTTTTAATTTTAAGCCAAATTTTCATCAATTTTTTCTGCTCGCGCTGCGTGTAAGGTTGCTTCACGTTTAAGTTTGAACGAATCTCTTCAGGTGGATAGAGATTAGGATCGTTATAAAGATGCGGTTTCACAAAAGGAAACGCCGCTTCCACAGAGGTTGAATACTCAACGTAATCCGCTGCACGCGCGTTCACTTTCGCATCGAGCAAGAAATCGATAAAGGCATAGGCTTCATCCACATTTTTCGCATCGTTTAAGATCGCAAATTGATCAAACCAAAGAAGCGAGCCCTCTTTCGGAATGCGATACTCAATCTTAATGTCCGGATTAAACTCTTCTGCACGCGCTTTCGCAAGATAGATATCCCCCGACCAGCCGAGCGCCAGACAGGCATCCCCATTTGCGAGCGCATTGATATATTCCGATGAGTGGAATTTTTTAATGTAGGGGCGAATTTGCTTAAAGGCCTCTTCCACCTTCGCAAGATCTTTATCATCGGTTGATTCAGGTGGAAGCCCCAAATAGCGCAATACAATCGGGAAAGTTTCACTGGGAGAATCCACCATATAGATCCCGCAGCTCGCTAATTTTTCCGCATATTTGGGATTAAACATCAGCTCGAGCGAATCGGTCGGCGCATCGGGCACTAATGCGTTAATTTTATTCTCATCGTAGGCAATGCCCGTCGTTCCCCACATATAGGGCACGGAATATTCATTTACCCCTTCGAGCTCTTCTAGTTTATCGTGCACATAGGGCCAGATATTTTTATAATTGGGGAGTTTTGCGGGATCGATCTTATGCAAACGGTTTGCTTGAATCATATATTTCACCGTATATTCCGAAGGAACAACGATGTCATACCCTGGGTTGCCGGTTAAGGTTTTCGCTAATAATACCTCGTTACTATCGAAGGTGTCATAGATCACTTTGATGCCGGTTTGTGCAGTAAATTCATCGATCAATTCGGGGTCGATATAATCGGTCCAGTTATAGACTCGAACTTCCTTTGCCGAAACTCCTGCCGTACCCACAAGAGCGGTCAAAAGTGCCGCGCTTAATAATTTCTTCATGATTATTTCCTCTCACGTGACAAAAAAACGACTAACTCCATTATAGAATTAATCGTTTTAAAAGCTTTATTCTTTTACGATTATCGCGATTGTGCGATAAATTTAGTCTAACTGCAACCTAAATATCGTGAAATATCGTGAAATATCGAGATTAGTCTGCTTTGTAGACGTCGTGGCATGATTTACATGTGCCACCAAGTTTACCAAGTTGTGGACGTAATGTTTTAAGATCCGCCGCTGCGTCAACCATCGCTGCTGCTTCGGTTTGGAACGCCGTCATTTTTTTATCGAAATCAGCACGATCTCGGTTGATTGCAGTTTTTACATTACTGCTCTCATAGGTGCCGTCGATGAAGGTTTCTGATGAAGCGATTGCCATCATATTTAAGCGCTCTGCCGCAAGTTTCGCTTTATCTGCGTCAAATGCGATATCGCCTTTTGCCATGCCTGAAAGAACGCCCATTTGACCGCTAACCACGCCAAAAATGCTTTGACGATAGTAGGTGACTTGGTCTGCGTCCACTTCTGCGTGAACAAATCCTGCTAATCCCATGCCTAACATGGCTACTAATGCTAAACGTTTCATTTTTCTATTACTCCTTTTGCTTTAAAAATACAGCGGATCACATTATATCATTTTATAAACTATAATGCCTCTCCAGACTTACGCTCAATACTCACCGTATTATCGCATAAAATTTATTTTTTGTTTCTAAAGGTTATTAAAAAGATCAGAATTGAAACAATCCCATAGCCCGCCGTTTTAAAACTAAAGCCCGCTTCGCTTTCAAGTCCAAGGCAGAAGAAAACGAGAAATACGACACCAATCATCCCAGAGATTAACCGGAGTGATTCACTGCGTCGCGCCGCTTCATATTTCTCCCACTCCCTTTCCGCGAGCACCACTTTCGCTTCCCCTTTAACCAGCTCGCGAAGCGCCACATTGGCGTTTTGCATCACTTCAGGAAATTGCTCAATCCAATTGGGGATATCCCGCTTATAGCGCATCGCAGTCGCTTTAATCCCGCGTTTTTCTTTAACAAAATTGACTAAAAACGGTTTTGCCGTCTCCCAAAGATCAAGCTCAGGATAGAGTTTTCGTCCTACACCTTCAACGGCAAAGAGCGTCTTTTGTAGAAGCATCAATTGCGGTTGCATCTCCATCTTAAAGCGGCGCGCCGTCTGAAAGAGTGAGAGTAAAAACGCCCCAAATGAGATATCTTTAAGCGGCTTATTAAAAATGGGCTCACAGAGCGAGCGAATCACCGCCTCAAAATCATTCACCGGCGTATCGGCGGGAACCCAACCGGATTCCACATGGAGTTCCGCAACGCGAAGATAATCTCGATTAAAAAAGGCTAAGAAGTTACTAGCAAGGTAGTGCTGATCGCGCTCATTAAGCGTACCGATAATGCCAAAATCGAGCGCAATGTAGGTGGGGTCTTTCGGATTGGTGACATCAACAAAGATATTCCCAGGATGCATATCCGCATGGAAAAAGCTGTGCACAAAGACTTGGGTAAAGAAGATCTCGACACTGCGTTTTGCAAGAAGGGGAATATCAACCCCAAGCGCTTTAAGCGTCTCCACTTCACCCACAGGAACACCACTAATGCGCTCCATCACCATCACATTTTTACGGGTGTAATCCCAATAAATTTCGGGCACATAGAGGATTTCAGAATCCTTAAAGTTTTGACGAAGTTGCGTGCCGTTTGCCGCTTCAATGGTTAAATCAAGCTCATTTAAAATAGTGCGTGAATACTCTTCAACCACCTCAATCGGGCGCAGTCGTTTGCCATCTTTATAGTAACGCTCAAGCAAATAAGCGAGCGTCTCCATGAGCTGAATATCACGCATGATCACTTTGCGAATATTCGGGCGCACCACTTTCACCACCACGCGCTTCCCATTTTTTAACACCGCGCCATGGACCTGAGCGATGGAAGCTGCTGCCATCGGTTCTTCTTCAAACTCTAAAAAGAGCTCTTCCACCGGCGCTTTAAGCGATGATTCAATAATCTCGCGGGCTTTTTTGCTATCAAATGGCGGCACCTGATCTTGCAGTTTAACCAGCTCATCGACAACCGCCTCATCTAAAAGGTCATACCGCGTTGAAAGGGCTTGCCCAAGCTTAATAAAGGTTGGCCCTAATGATTCAATCGCAAGGCGAATTCGCACTGGTAACGGCTCATTTTTATACCCATTAAAGAGCTGCAATAACGGTTTTAAAAAACCAAAATAGCGGAGAATGGGGAGGGCAAAGAATGGGTCGTAGAGTCCATATCGAAGAAGAACCCACCAAATCTTTACCATGCGCAACCAGCGTGAAATCATGCTCTATCCTTTATTTATACTCAGATCGGCGCTTAACCTCGATCCAGTTTGAATCGGGCATCCCGAGCTTAAGCGCTTTTGACTCTCTTAATAGACAAATCCGCGATGCACCGCGACAATTCCGCCCGTTAAGTTTTTATAATCCACCTCATCAAAACCCGCTTCAAGCATCATCGCTTTAAGCTCTTCTTGGCCAGGATGCATGCGGATCGATTCCGTTAAATAACGATAGCTCGCTTCATCATCGGCGATCAATTTTCCCATTTTAGGAATGATATTAAATGAGTAGAAATCATAGAGCGATCCAAGACCGGGAACCGTTGGTTTAGAAAATTCTAGTATTACCGCTCGCCCACCGGGTTTAAGCACACGCTTCATCTCTTTGAGCGCTGCTAATTTATCGGTGACGTTGCGCAGACCAAAGCCGATGGTGACAATATCAAAAGTATTATCTTCAAAGGGAATGTGCTCGGCGTTGATCTGTTTAAATTCAACATTTTCTACAATGCCTTTATTGATAAGGCGTTTGCGCCCCTCTTCGAGCATTGAGCTATTAATATCCGAAAGCACCACGCGCCCTTTTGGCCCAACACGACGACTTAACAAAATGGTTAAATCCCCCGTTCCGCCAGCAAGGTCAAGCACTTGATCGCCCCGTTTTGCGGCCGCCAATTGCATGGTAGTGTTTTTCCATAAGCGATGAATTCCAAAACTCATCACATCATTCATGACATTATATTTGCTCGCAACGGAGTGAAACACTTCGGCAACGCGCTCTTCTTTTTGGTCTTTATCGATGGTTTCGTATCCAAAATGGGTCTTTTCTTCAGACATAGCTCTCTTCCTTCCGCATATTTACGATATAGCTAAGTATCATAACAAAATTTGAATAATTCAGGCGATTAATCCCCGAGATTAATTGCGCAATAATTGATAGACGCCCGCCGTATCAGGCAGACAATTAAACCAAAATTGGAACGCGTAGGCCGCTTGCTCAATCAGCATTCCAATGCCATCAAACACCGCTTTCCCGCCCTTTTCAAGGAGATATCCCATAAACACGGTGAGCTCATCGGAATACATCAGATCATACCCGATCGTATCACTACCAATCGCGCCTTTCGGAAGCGGAGTAAACGTATTGGAAAGCGAGCTACTCGTTGCATTAATGATCACATCAAAGGCTCGCTCTCCAAGCATCTCATCCTGCCACGAAGTGGCAGTCAGCACCTGCTGATATGTCGCATCATGAGCATAATATTCATTCACCAATTGTTCTGCCCGCGAGACGGTTCGATTCACTAACACAACCGACTCCGGTGATTCATCTAAGATCGGCTTTAATGCACCACGAGTCGCCCCGCCTGCGCCTAACATCAGGATCCGTTTTCCTGATAAGATCGCGCCTTTCGCCTTGAGATCACGCACAAGCCCAATACCATCGGTATTGTGCCCCCAAAGTTTTCCATCACGAAAATGTAGAGTATTGACCGCGCCCGCAAGTTTCGCTTCACTCGTTAAATGATCGCACGCTAAGATAACCCCCTCTTTATGAGGAACGGTAACATTCGCCCCCACAATCTTTCCCGATTCAAAGGCATGTCGCACCGTTTCCACGAGCATTTCTGGCGGTACATCCCAAAGATCGTACTCTAGATCAATCCCATTTTCCTTACCAAACACCCCGTGAATCGCCGGTGATTTCGAGTGACTCACCGGATGCCCAAAGAGCGCTAACATCTGTGTCATATCCATTCCTACCAATTATTGTCCGCGTAAAAAGAGTTTATCGAGATCGCCCATGCCAAGGGATGTCCAAGTCGGCCGGCCATGATTGCATTGATCGGCGCGATAGGTTCGCTCCATATCCCGAAGTAACGCATTCATCTCCGGTAGCGTCAAACGGCGGTGGTGACGAATCGCACTGTGGCACGCCATCGTCGATAAAATCTCATTCATATGATCTTCAATTTTTTTGCTCGAGCCATAATTTTCAAAGTCGGCAAGCACATCAGCCACCAATCGCTCAATCGCTTTGGCATTCATTAGACTTGCCGGTACTTCTCGAATCACTAAACTATCGTGACTGAGCACTTCAACAAGTAGCCCCAGTTTTAACAGTTCTTCCCCAAACTCCTCCACCATCGAAATCTCTCGCGACGAGGCTTCCATCGTTTTTGGAATCAGGAGCGCTTGGCGCACAATGGGCTCACCAGTATGAATCGCCGATTTAAACCGCTCATAAATAATCCGCTCATGGGCGGCGTGCATATCCACGAGCACCAATCCATCGCGATTTTCAGCCAAAATATAAGCCTCATGCAGTTGCCCGAGCGCATAGCCTAAAGGCGCCTCATCGGGATTAAGCTCAAGTTTTTCGCTCGCCTCACCCTCATAATCATTGAGATTCTCGGGACGATTCCCCCCTTCAATCACTTCACCCGATTCAGGGTCAAATCGTAACGACAATCCGCGATCACCCTGCAACACTTCACGCGCACCGCCAATCGCCTCATACACATTGATCGGATTTTGTGACGGTAATTCTCGGCGTGATCCGAACGATAAGCCAATCTGACGATGAGAACTGTCCTCTTCAATGGGTCCGCGCGGGCGAGAGAGCGCTATCGTTTCCGCTATTTCTTGCTCAAGATCACCAATCACCTCCGGCTTTGAGATCACATGATGGAGCGTACGAAATAAAAAGTCGTGTACCATGCGCGATTCACGAAAGCGTACCTCATGTTTTGCCGGATGAGCATTAACATCCACCGCACTCGGATCGAGGGTTAAATAGACAATAAAGGAGGGGAATTTATCGCCATACATCACATCCCGATAGGCCTGACGAATCGCGTGCGCCACAAGCCGATCTTTCACCATGCGCCCGTTAACATAGACAAATTGCCAATTGGCATTATTGCGGTGAAAAGTTGGTTTCGCGATCCAGCCCGAAAGCGTCAGGGTACGAGGTTCAGAATATTCATTGGGATAAAATTCTTGGCTATGCTCAAAATGAAAGCTCGCTTCTAAAAAATCTCGGCTAAAAATCGCTTCAATCCGCGCTTCTTTAGAGGCCATATCATTGGCAATCGGACTTTCAAACACGGTGCGTCCGTTATGAATTAAGGTAAACCCAATATCAAATCGAACGAGCGCTAAGCGTTTAACGAGCTCATCAATATGCCCAAATTCGGTGCGTTCGGTGCGTAAAAACTTCCGCCGTGCGGGGACATTGTAAAAAAGATCGTGCACTTCAACGGTGGTTCCATCTAAATGCGAAGCCGGCATCGGTTCGTTCACCTCATCACGCCCCTCACCTGTCACCGTAAAAGCATAATCCGCCTCACGGGTTTTTGAGGTGATCCGAAGTCGCGAAACCGCCGCAATGCTCGGAAGTGCCTCACCACGAAAACCAAGGCTTGTCACCTCAACAAGATCATTTACCGATCGAATTTTACTCGTGGCGTGACTTGAGAGCGCAAGGCTTAAATCCTCTTGATCAATTCCGCATCCATTATCGCGCACTAAAATCTGCTCAATGCCGCCCGATTTAATATCAATGGTAATGGCGGTTGCGCCCGCATCGATACTATTTTCCACCAGCTCTTTCACGATCGACGCCGGCCGTTCTACCACCTCGCCTGCGGCAATTTGGTTAATCACATGCGGGGGGAGTTTTGCAATCTTCATCTTTTTCCATCCATAAAAAAACGCCTGACCAAGCAGGCGTCTTCTCATTATCTGATTAGTAGAGACTTGAGGTAAGTTTCTTCACTAACGGCTCAACCGGCATATTCGGTTCTTTCGGCGTAATTTCAATCAAGGTTTGATTGTTACCCTGCTCCGTTAACACCACGCTATAGGTATCATAGACCGTCGTTTTCTTGAAGAAGCCTTTCGTTTTTGCCGCGCGGAGAACAGTATAGGTTCGCGCACCACGATCAAGCTCATCGACTCTAAAGTCTGCCCCATCATCAAAGAGGTTGCCCACTTGTAACCATACTGAATTATAGGGACGATTGATGGTAAAGCGGTTATCGGCAAGGGTCTCAATATTGAGCGTGCCTTGTGCTTTCACCTCAGCCCCTTCAGTACCACCTAATTTTACCATTAAGCGTGATAAAAATTCAGCTTCAAGTTCAGGATCGCGTGGGCGCTCAACCCAAGTATGATATTGGTCATCATAACCCGACGCTTTATCTTTCAGCCCATAATGGGTGACATGCACCAATACTCGATCGCCCTCACGCTCTAAACGGAGTTTAAACTTATCACGCGTTGGTGATGAGAAGAGCTGATCTGCCGCCGTTGCGAGAAGTTTACGCAAGAATGTTTCAGGCACATCGGCGCGATTGGTCATCCATTTACTCTCAAGCATACCGGCTTCAGGATTGGCGCTTTCCACCTCTAAACCAAGCTCTTGGAAGAGTTGTACCGATTGCGTCCAAACAAATTCAGCGGGAAGCTTCGCTGAAATCCAACGATTCTCTCCTGCACGAACGAGTTTCACATCCGCTGAATTGGGCAGAACATTCACCCCAGCCGTTTTACTCTTACCGTGATTTTTATTGTATTCACTCAACACATTCGTTGCGTAATTTGCATCACGGGTGCGGTTTGCTAAATTAGGCGGCAACTCAAGTGGATTCGCTTGTTGTGCTTTCGTATAGTTTAAACGGTCGCGCGCTTGAATATCGCTTGTTGAACACGCTGAGAGGACAAATCCGCCCACGATCAGCGCCGTAACAATCTTAGTTTTAGACATATAAATCGATACCTATTGATTAATAATTCGGCCAATTATACCAGTAATTTGTCAAAATGATTAAATTAACGAAACTTTGCGTAACGCCTCTTCCACCGTTAGATGAAATTGCTTATCAAGCGGTACTAACGGTAAACGGATACCTGGCTGGATTTTACCCATGCGTTGCAGTGCCCATTTAACCGGAATCGGATTGGCTTGTAAGAAAAGTACGTGGTGAAGTTCTGCAATCTCTTTATCGAGCGCTAACGCTTTTTCACGATCGCCTTCCAATGCTGCATGAATCATATTATGCATTTGCAGCGGCGCAATGTTTGCCGTTACTGAGATAACGCCTTTCGCTCCCGCTAGAACCGACTCCGCGGCCAACCCATCTTCTCCTGAGAAAACGGCAATTTTATCGCCAACACGGCGAACTAATTGCTCAACGCGTTCCAATGTACTCGCCTCTTTAATCGCGACGATATTATCAAATTCACAGAGACGCTCAACAGTTTCAGGCAAGAGATCACAGCCACAACGACTGGGGACGTTATAGAGAATTTGGGGGATATCCACGGTTTCGGCAATTAAACGATAGTGCTGATAGAGCCCTTCTTGAGGTGGACGGTTATAGTATGGCGTCACTAAAAGACAGGCTTCTGCACCATCTTCTGCTGCCCAATGGGTTAAGCGAATCGCCTCTTCGGTAGAGTTTCCACCGGTTCCGGCAATAATAGGAATCCGTCCGTTAGCGAAAGCGACCATGCGCTTCACCACATCACGATGCTCATCAAAGTTGATGGTTGCCGATTCTCCGGTCGTACCGACAGCAACGATCGCATCGGTCTTGTTCTCAACGTGAAACTCAACGAGTTTTTCTAAGGTATCGTAATCGATACGGCCGTCGGGAAACATCGGGGTGACAATTGCGACTATACTTCCACTATACATAAAATGACTCCTCAAAATGATTGTCGTTTTTCAGTTAATTTCTGTTTAATTTACCTAAGTTCTTAACGTAACACAACACTTACCGGTGCGTGATCCGATGGGCGCTCATTCGCGCGAACATTGAGATAGACCTTCGTCTCCATCACCCGCGCACTCACCCGTGGGGACAAGAGCAGATGATCAATTCGGATTCCATGATTTTTATCAAAGCCTTGACTGCGATAATCCCACCAGGTGAATTGCCCTTTTGGCTCAGCAAAAATGCGTAGCCCGTCGATAAGTCCAAGCGCTAGTAATTCATTAAAGGCCGCACGTTCTTCATCGGTACATAAGATGCGATCTTTCCACGCTTTGGGGTTATGAACGTCATCATCCGTAGGGGCAATATTAAAATCCCCCAACACCACGACCGACTCGTGCGTCTCAAGTTCTGTTTTTAGATAGGCTGTGAGCGCCTTTAACCAAGCGAGTTTATAGGTGTATTTGTCGGATTTCGGATCTTGACCATTCACAACGTAGAGATTAATCACCCGAATGCCGTCGATGGTTCCCGCAATGACGCGTTTTTCATCATCTTCAAATCCGGGCAGATCATAACTCACATCGGTAATTTCAGAACGGCTCACGAGCGCGACGCCATTGTAAGTGGGCTGCCCATTTACCGCGACATGATACCCCGCCGCTTTAAGCTCATCATAGGGGAATTTATCGGTATCGCATTTAAGCTCTTGCAGCCCTGCGACATCGATTTTGCTCTCCTCTAGCCACTCCAGCAATTGGGGTAAACGAACCGTTATTGAATTAAGATTCCACGTTGCAATTTCCATTAAAACTCTTTTTGATCCTTATTAATTTAGTGTGATGCGTGCCAGCGTTTAGCCTTCGTGCGATGGCATCAGTTTATCATTTAATAGCTCGTAAACGGTGAATATATCTTTATCGCCACGGCCTGAAAGATTGACAATTAAGGTCTGCTCTTTATCAGGGTTTTCACGCACCAGTTTAAGGGCGTACGCCAATGCATGCGATGATTCAAGCGCGGGAATAATCCCTTCACGCTCTGAAAGCTCTTGGAACGCCGATAACGCTTCCGCATCATCAATCGCCACATATTTTGCACGGCCGATCGACTGTAAATAGGCGTGTTCAGGCCCCGCTGACGGGAAATCAAGTCCCGCGGCAACGGAGTAGGATTCCCCCACCTCGCCTGCATCATTAAGCATTAACGGCGCGCGCATACCAAAATAGACACCCGGAGTACCGGTTTGAATCGCCGCACCATGTTTACCCGTGTCAACGCCCAACCCACCAGGCTCAACGCCAATTAATGCAACCGACTCATCATCAACAAACTCAGTAAAGGCACCGATCGCATTTGAACCGCCGCCCACACACGCAATCACGGCATCCGGAAGACGCCCCTCTTTTTCCATAATTTGGCGCTTCATCTCTTCGCCAATAATTTTCTGAAACTCTTTGACCATAAGCGGATAAGGATGCGGACCAGCGGCCGTTCCTAACAGGTAATGCGTCGTTTTATACTCTTTAGCATAGACGCGAAGCGCTTCATCACAGGCTGCTTTAAGGGTTGCCTCTCCGTGAGTGACCGGAATCACTTCCGCCCCCATCAGACGCATACGAAAGACGTTCGGTTTTTGACGCTCAATATCTTTCGCGCCCATATAGATACGGCATTTTAAACCCAAAAGCGCACAACCTAATGCCGTTGCGACACCGTGCTGACCTGCGCCCGTCTCCGCGATAATCTCTTTTTTACCCATGCGCTTTGCAAGGAGCACCTGCCCTAATACCTGATTGGTTTTGTGTGCACCGCCGTGTAACAGATCTTCCCGTTTGAGATAAATTTTCGCCTTCGTGCCTTCCGTTAAATTTCGGCAAAGCGTCAAAGGGGTTGGACGACCGGCATAATCGATTAATAGCTCATAGAGCTCTTTTTGAAAGCTCTCATCGTGACGAATCTCAGCATACGCCTTCTCTAGCGCCAATAACGCAACTTCCAAATCTTCCGGCACATACATTCCGCCAAACTCGCCAAAATAGGCAGGCAAACAGGTTTTAACCTCACTCACTCAACTCTCTCCTCATCATATATTTGATTCTCGCATCCCTCACGCCGAACCGAATCGCCCATGAGAAATCAATCCATTGATCATCATAGAGTTTTAGCCATATCTCGTCAATCACTCCGCATGCATTTCGCCCGTTTTAATTCAAATTTACGTTAATTTAAGAATAATTTAAGGACAATTCAGCTAAAGGTCATGTAAAAAAGTGTGGCTTCTTTTATTTTCTTTATAAATCACGCCCAATTCTTCAAAAAATTTAATAAAAAAGAGGTGAAAATATGAGAGACGAAATCAGTGCGCAGAATGTTTGAGATTTCCCATTTTTTAGCCCTTTGAATGTTTCACGAATTGAAAGCGATGATTCACCGCTATTTATGCGGGGTTTAACCGCTTTTTAATTATCTGAAAAAGAAGCTTTTTTCGCCTTTTAAAGGAATCAATACTATTTTTCTGAAAGAGTACATTTATCGGGAAAACTCCTCTATAATAGATAGCTTGATATGATTTTTACATTCTTCAAGGCAACCTGCCATTGAAGAGGCTTTTTATTGTGCTCAAGGAGAATACATGCCTGCTTATAGTATCAGCTCTGTTCTGACTAAAATAATGGATAATGAGATTAAATTTGTAGACTTACGCTTTACAGATTTACAGGGACAGCAACACCACTTTACCATTCCAGCACAGCAGGTTGACCAAGATTTTTTCGAACAGGGACGCATGTTTGACGGCTCAAGTTTTGCCGGTTGGAAGCACACAGAAAACTCCGATATGATCTTAATGCCCGATCCTAAATCCGCCATTATTGATCCTTTTCTTGAGCATAAAACCTTAATTTTAACCTGTAACGTCATCGAGCCCGATACCTTAAAAAGCTATCAGCGCGACCCACGTTCTGTTGCCCTTCGCGCCGAAGAATATCTTAAATCAACGAACATTGCCGATACCGCAAACTTAGGCCCTGAAAATGAGTTCTTTGTTTTTGATGCGATCGAATTTAGCAATAAGCCGAATAATTTAAGCGTACGCCTTCATTCCTCTGAAAGCATGTGGGAAACCGGCCTTGAAAATGGCGGACTTGGGCATCGCTCGGCGTGGCAAAAAGGGTATTCACCGCTGCCTCCCCGCGACAAACTCCACGATCTTCGCAGTGAAATGTGTGAAATGATCGAAGCGATGGGGATTAAAGTTGAGATCCATCATCGTGAAGTGGCCTCTGCCGGACAATGTGAAATTGGTGTTGCCTTCAATTCGCTCCTTCAAAAAGCGGACGAAGTGCAAACGTTTAAATATGCAATTAAAAATACTGCACTCCAATTTGGAAAAACCGCGACTTTTATGCCAAAACCATATCATGGTGAAAGCGGCTCGGGAATGCATATTCACGTATCGCTTGTTAAAGATGGCGTCAATCTTTTTACCGGTGATCAGTATGGTGGTCTTTCTCAAACGGCGCTCTATTTTATTGGCGGCATCATCGAGCACGCCCGCAGTTTAAATGCCTTTACTAATGCGTCAACCAATAGCTATAAACGCTTAGTACCGCATTATGAAGCGCCGGTAATGCTCGCTTATTCATGCAAAAATAGAACCGCATCGATCCGCATTCCGCACATCCCCAATCCCAAAGCGCGCCGTATTGAAGTGCGCTTCCCCGACTCAACAGCCAATCCGTATTTAGCCTTTTCAGCCGTTTTAATGGCGGGCCTTGATGGGATTGAAAATAAGATTGAGCCCGGTCCTGCGCTCGATAAAAACTTATATGATCTTTCCGCCGCTGAGTTTTTAGCGATGCCGAAAGTCTGCGCGAGTTTAGATGAAGCGCTGAAAGCGTTAGAGACCGATCACCACTATCTCTTAAAAGGCAACGTCTTTGATGAGGATATGATCCACGCTTATATCGCACTTAAACGAGATGAAGTACGTCGCGTCAATGAAACGCCCCATCCCGTTGAGTATGAGCTCTATTATTCGCTCTAGCCCTAAAATACTTAAATACACTCTTAACGCAAAAAAAACCCCAATGAACATTTCATCATTGGGTTTTTTATAACTTGGATTTCAAAACTTAGAAACTCTAAAATAGACGCTTGGGAGATGAGCACAAATCCTTTAGAAAGCAAAAAAAAAACACTACTTAAAACCAGTAATGCTTTAATTGCCCATAGATAAAAGCATAAAATAATCGTTTGCCTAATTACCTACACTAAAAATCAAAATACCATAGACTTACGCGTTTGTATCATTATTTATGAATAAAAACGTTTAAGCTTCCGTACTGTTGATTACTTGCTCGGCTTGAATCTTCTCATACACCTCTTCACGAAAAATTGAAATCTCCTTCGGTGCTTCAATACCGACACGAATTTGGTTTCCTTTAATCTCAAGGATTACCACTTCAATATTATCGTCAATGATGAGTTTCTCGCCAACCTTCCTTGTGAGTATCAACATGATCACAATCTCCCAATAAACATAAATTCGCCAATACCTCATTCATATAAGGCACTGATATATTAAGACAATCAAGCACTTAATAACAACGAGAGCGCTCCATTTTCCTTAACTACATGACGTAGATCACTCTTTTTTTTGCTTTAACGCTGTTTTCTTCTTTGCCTCGTTGAGTCGCCAGGCCGCTATTTTTTTATGATCCCCAGAAAACAGGACTTCGGGAACCGCTAGATTATTAATGACGCGGGGGCGCGTGTAATGTGGATGGTCCAATAAACCCTCCACACTGAACGAATCGTTTTCGTGCGACTCATGATTCGATAAAGCACCAGGGATTAATCGAACCAACCCATCGAGTACAACGGATGCCGCCAATTCTCCTCCTGAAAGGACATAATCCCCAATCGACAACTCCATGTCAATCTCTGTGTCAATAATTCTTTGATCAATCCCTTCATATCGGCCACACAAAATGACTAAATGATCCGCACCTACATGCTCGCGCAAAAAGGCTTGGGAGAGGGTTTCCCCTTGAGGCGAAAGGAAAATTCGTTTCCCTCGACTCCCGCGAAACGCGGTAATATCATCCAATGTCGCTTTAAGTGGCTCATACATCATCACCATGCCCGGCCCGCCGCCAAAAGGACGCGCGTCCACCGTATGGTGACGATCCGAGGTGTAACTCCGAGGATTCCAAAACTTAATCTTAAAGAGATCATTTTGATACGCCCGCCCCACAACACCATATTCCAGCGTGGGCTCGATAATTTCTGGCAGCAGTGAAATGATATCAATCGTTAAGGTCACGCCTCGTCCTCGCTCCAATCAACGATCATTTCGCCCGCATCATAATCCACATCCAATACAACCTCGCCATACGCATAGGGAATATAAGTTGGCGCACCTTTTTCGTCTTTGACTACGAGCACATCATTTGCGCCCGTTTCCATCATAGAGTCGATTTTACCGAAGATTACGCCCGATTCGTTGCGAACAGTCAATCCCATCAGGTCAACCCAATAGAACTCGCCCTCGGGGAGCTCAGGCATTTGTGAGCGATATACCGCTAGAGGTGCACCTAACAAAGATTCCACTAGATTCCGATCTTCGTACCCTTTAAAGAGA
This sequence comes from Lysobacteraceae bacterium, assembly GCA_012513365.1. GTDB lineage: Bacteria > Pseudomonadota > Gammaproteobacteria > Cardiobacteriales > Wohlfahrtiimonadaceae > CALZBJ01. The sequence continues at coordinate 3,873 of JAAZCI010000168.1, read as the reverse complement.
AAGAGGATATTTTTTCCATGCTCTCGCCCCTCTTTCACCTCGATCGCTTCCCACTCTTTGCCTTTTTTAATTAAAAAGCTCGAATAGGCTAAAATCGCCTCGCGTGGACGTGTTTCCGAAAAGACTTTTACAAAGCCTCGAACCCCGTGAAAGCCGTTGACCTTCCCAATTTCTATAATTTTATCTTTTTCCATAATCCCATAAAAAAGCCACCTTGCTGAAGGGCAAAGTGGCTAATCTTATCAATTCTAATAAAAATTAAGCTTGAGCAGCTGCTTTTTTAAACTCATCTAACAATGAAGTTACACGTGAAGAAGGTTGCGCACCTACGCCTACCCAGTAATCAATACGATCTGTATCGATCACTAAACGCTGTTCTCCACCTTTTGCGATTGGGTTGAAGTAACCTACACGCTCAATGTAACGGCTAGTAACAGCACGTCTGCTATCTGCCACAACGATTTGATAGAAAGGGCGTTTTTTAGAGCCTCCACGAGCTAAACGAATTGTAACCATAAAACCTGAAATCCTATATCTTCTAAAATAAATAATGAATTATTTTTTATATTGTTAGAGACACGTTTAAATATAAAAATCTATAATCCCGTAATTCTACTGCATCTAAAGTAAAATGTAAAATTAATTCCATGCAGGGCTAAAGTAATTCACCGGTGACTCGAGCGCATCCTCAAAGGTGACGAACTCATAAGCACTGGAATCTTTAACCAATTCTCGAATTAACATGTTATTCATCATATGGCCTGCTTTATAGCCAACGAATTTACCTAAAATCGGATATCCGAGCTGGTAAAGGTCGCCGACAGCATCAAGCACTTTATGACGAACAAACTCATCTTGATAACGCAATCCATCTTTGTTTAAGATGCGATAATCATCCACGACGATTGCATTATCAACGCTTCCACCTAATGCAAGATTAAGCTCACGCATCTTTTCAAGATCACGCATAAAACCGAATGTACGCGCACGGGAAATCTCTTCAATAAAATATTGGCTGGAGAATTCACACACATGGCGCGGCGCAGTTTGATCTAATACTGGATGATTGAAATCGATAGTAAAGTCGAGCATAAAGCCATCGTGAGGGAGTAATTTTGCAAACTTATCCTCATGACGATACTCAACTGCCTTTTTAATCTTAATAAAGCGTTTTGGCGCATCTTGCCCAACGATTCCCGCTGATTGCAACAGATACACAAATGGCGCTGAACTACCATCCATGATGGGCACTTCTGGCGCGCTCACTTCGATTAAAATATTATCAATTCCAAGACCGCAAAGAGCTGCCATCACATGCTCAACCGTTGAGATATTTGCCTCGGGCATCTCGTCCGTTGAGATCGTGGTTGCAAGCTGAGTGCTGACAACGGAGGTCGCGCTTACTTTAATTCCAGGAGCTCCTGAAATATCGCTACGTCTAAACACAATCCCGTGATCAGCGCCTGCCGGATAAAAAGTCAAATAGACTTTCTTCCCCGAATGGAGGCCGATCCCTGTTGATTTAATAACCTCTTTAATTGTGCGTTGTTTTAACATCTTCATCCTATTTCTAACTAACTTAAATCGATTCCTCGATTCAATTCCTGCTCGGATCAATCCGTATCCGTTTTTCCGTAAAGCGTCTACACGATTAGTCTGATTGACGGCGTAAAAATGCAGGAATATCTAAAATATCTGTAAAGAGCTGATCTTGCGTACGGCTCTTTTCACGCGGCGCTTTTTCAACCCGCTCGGTTACGGAGGCTGTGGCACTCTCTTTGGTATTTCGGCGTGCGCGACCTGCAGGTGCATTAAAACGCCCTAAACCAGTTGCGATAATGGTTACGCGAAGCTCATCACCAAGCTCTTCATCAATGGCCGCCCCAATAATAATGGTCGGATCGTCATTGACAAATTCACGGATCATGCCACCAATTTCATAATATTCACCAATGGCAAGACCAGGGCCACCTGTGATGTTGACTAAAATGCCTTTCGCACCTGAAAGATCGATATCATCAAGTAATGGTGATGAGATCGCCTCTTGCGTTGCTTCACGGGCACGGTTATCACCGCTTGATACCCCAACGCCCATCATCGCCATACCTTGCTGGCTCATAACGGTCTTCACGTCGTTAAAGTCGAGGTTAATCATCCCCTCTTGAACGATACTTTCAGTGATGCCTTGAACGGCGTTATAAAGCACATTATTCGCCGCTTTAAACGCATCAATTAAACTGGCGCCTTTTCCTAATACTGTCATAAGACGTTCGTTAGGAATGGTAATGAGGGAATCCACATGATCTGCAAGCACTTTTAATCCTTCGTTAGCGGCTGCATCACGCGCTTCGAAAGCAAAAGGACGCGAGACAACGGCCACCGTTAAGATGCCAAGCTCACGTGCAATTTCTGCAATGACAGGGGCTGCACCCGTTCCAGTACCGCCTCCCATACCTGCTGCGATAAAGACCATATTCGCCCCGTCTAACACTTCGCGTAAACGATCTGAATCTTCAAGCGCCGCATTTCGTCCAACTTCAGGATCGGCTCCTGCGCCAAGGCCTTTTGTTAAATCCGCACCGAGCTGAACTAAAATTTCAGCCTTCGTCTTATTTAAAGCCTGCGCATCAGTATTCGCAGCAATGAAAGAAACGCCTTCCATTCCTGATTCAACCATATGAGTCACAGCGTTACCGCCCGCTCCACCTACACCAATGATTTTAATAATAGGTCTTTGATCAGAATAATCTTGATGCAGTTCAAATTTGGACATGTTTAACCCTCATTAAAGAATTTGTTAACTAGTATAATAGTACTTTTTTAAAAAGTTTTTTTGATAAATGAGTACATCTTACTAAAAATCCCTTGCTTTGACACGGTATTTTGGATCTTTTTTTGCCACGACTCATGATGATGGTGAAATGCTAAGAGCCCAAAGATAGCAGAATATTCAGGCCCTTCCAGTTCCTCGATATTTCCATCGATATTCTGCGCCGCTCCAACCCGCGCTGGCACCTGAAATACTTGCTCTGCCAGTGCCTCAACGCCGTGTACATTCGCCGAGCCTCCGGTTAGAACCACTTTCACCACTTTTGAACCATAGAGAAAGTCGATCTTTTTCGCTTCGAGCTTTTTCTTAATCATCTCGAAAATCTCGTCATAACGTGCCTCGATAATCTGCGCAAGCTCTTGACGGCGCATATTCCGGCCATCGCTTTGATTTGAGATCACGGGTAATTCGATCATCTCATCGGTACTAATATGCTCCGACATACACGATCCGTATTCCACTTTAATCATCTCTGCCACATTTGATTGCAGGCGTTTTGCAAGGGCAATATCGAGCGTCACTCGATCACCTGCAAGCGGAAGCGATTCTGTGTAGATCACCGCGCCTTTCGAATAAACGGTGATATCCGTCGTTCCACTTCCCATATCGATCAAGCATACACCAAGTTCTTTTTCATCGTCGGTTAAGACTGAAAAACTTGACGCAAGTCCCTGAAATACGACGCTATCGAGATTACGCCCGCAGCTTTGAAAACAGTTGGTAATGTTTTGAATCGCATTTTCTGCCGCATCAACCACATAGACATTGGCCTCTAAACGCACCCCGGACATTCCAAGTGGATTTTTAATACCATCTTGGTTATCAATTTTATAGGTCGATGGGAGCACATGGATAACGCGCTGTTCTTTTGGCAGAGGGACTGCACCCGCTGTATCGAGCACCGCATAGAGATCGCGCTCACTCACCGCATGGCTTTTCCCGCCGCGAATTGAAGCGCTTCCATGGGAGGTTTCACCGTGAATATGCTTGCCCGCAATGGTTGAAGAGAGGGAATAAATTTCACATTTTGACTCTTTCTCAAT
>JAAZCI010000167.1 GCA_012513365.1 Lysobacteraceae bacterium | reverse complement strand
TTCATCGATCCGTTGCATAATGGCGATCGTATTGCCCGTATTTTGCGCAAGGATAATTTCCGTTTGATCAACAATTTTATAAGGGCGCGCTTGGTGCCAATAAAGATGCATAAATTGTTCGGCTAAGTCTCGATAATGAATCGTTAACGGCGCGTCGGTATCGCTCCCTTTTTCGATCGCCACATTACTAAGCGCGATCAAGAGGGCGCATTTATAGGTTGAGGTGAATGAGCCTGCCTGTAGAATGTTTTGAATATATTTTAAAAACTCAATCTGCCATTCGGCACTGGGAAGCGTCATCTAAAAAATCCTTTTTCTGAATAATGACATTAAGCCAACGTTCTACTCGATCGGGTCGCTGATCTTCGGTAATCCATTCCTTTTGGATTGAAACGGGAAGCGGAGTTAAATAGGTGCGAATTGATTGCTCGTTAAGATCGGTAAAGATCCGTCCATTATGTTCACGCATTGAGTCGCCATATTTAAAGGAGAGATAGGCAACACCCTCTATTTTTAAGGCTCTCACTAAGCGCATTAAAACATCGGAGAGTTGATCAAAAGGAACGTGCAAAAGAGAGGCGCAACACCAAATTCCATCATATTGATTACGTTCATCAATCTCGTAAAAAGAGCGGTGCAAAATGGGAAGTCCGGTTAAGGCTTGTGCATTTTTAACCAATTCTAATGAATAATCAAAAGCGGTAACGTCGTAGCCTTTTTCGTAGAAATAGAGTGCGTCCCGTCCTGCGCCACAGCCAACATCTAAAATCGACGCTTTTGGCGGTAAATAGGCTTCAAAGGGGTGATATAAATCAGACATATCGACAGCCCAAGTTTGCTCACAAAACGCATCGGCATTTTGGTTGTAATACTCTATATTAGTTTCGTCACTCATTGTAAATTATATTTATTGATCGAACCACTTGATCATATTTTATTTAACTTGATTCATCAATAGCATGGGCTTAAATAGGGCAAATTATCTCCATTCATTTTTTCCGATTATAAAGGCGATTTTTCAAACTCGCTCCCCCTTCCATTTAGACATTTTATTAAGTAGGATTGAGCGGTTTAAATTGTTAATGAGTGTTGGGGAATGTTAAAACAGATCGTCAAAAAAGTGGCGGGATATGCGCTTGTCGGGGTGCTCTATCTGCCGATTGCGATGGCGCAGAGTGATGCGGTGATTATCGATACGATGATTCGCGAATCGAAAGCGCGCTATGTGGGGCGGTGTGCATGCCCGGATGATCTTGCGAAAAATGGGGCTCGTTGCGGGAAGCGTAGTGCCTACTCAAAACCCGGTGGGGCGCGTCCGCTTTGCTATGCAAAGGATGTGAGCCAAGAGATGATTTCAGCCTATCGAAAGGCACGGCGTTAACGGATTTAAACGCTGTTTTGCGCGGGAGATTGCCCACAATTAAGCCAATTATATTTTCATTTAGAGTTTTGATCTATAAATGCTTTTTTGACTGATATTTATCATAAAAATTCATGAAAATTGAATATTCTTTCACCAATGAATCGAGGTGAATCGAACGCCTCTATTGAGAACTATTATCATTTATCGCCGCGATAAGAATCGCTCTTTTGATGCAATATTCCCGTTAAATAAAATCAGACAGATAACGAAAATGGGCGAATGTCCATAGAATTATTTGGGCAACAATAATTTCTAAATTTGCTATAGTATCGTCAAGTTGATTCAAGGGAAGTTTGTGGAAAGCAAACACTGCCCCCGCAACTGTAATTAGCTAGAAGTTTCTCGGGAGAAGCCACTGGGTAAAAGGTTAGATCTGGGAAGGCTTGAGGAATTTTTAAGACCTATAAGTCAGGAGCCCTATCAACTAATTAACACAACTTAACAAATGCTTGAGAGCGGGGAAGCCTCTTGTATTAGAATTTTTCTATACAGCCTACTTCTTCGTTTTTATGCGCCTTAGGTTAAAAAAAGGGGTATAAAGACGCGCCTCCATGGAAATCCGTGGACGCTTCGGTTTTGCCTCTTTTTTTAGACTAATGAATATTCTTTTTTTTGTATTCTTTTAAATGTATAAATAGGGCTAAATCATGATCAATTACGTCGTAAAAAGTAGCGGAGAACGCGAAGAATTTATTCCCGAGAAACTCAATAAATGGGCGGAGTTTGCCTCTCATTATGAAGTCGATTGGAGTGCGATTGCGCTAGAAGCGTACCGTAAATGTTACGACGGGTGCACGACGTTAGAACTGCACAAAGCGATGATTGATGCCTGTGTTGAACGTGAAGATCATCGTCATCTTAAGATGGCGGGCCGTCTTTTAATCGGGACGATCTATAAAGAAGCGTTTGGCGGATTTCGTCAAATTCCATCGCTTCCTGAGTTTTATGCGCACATGATTTCGCTCAAACATTGGGAAAAGATGGATTATAACGCCGAAGAGCTCAACGAGCTTGATGCGGTGATCGACCACAATATCGATATTAATTACAACTACACCACGCTTCACCAGATGAAAGATCGCTATCTCATTAGCAATCGTGTGACGGGGCGCTGTTTAGAATCGCCTCAATTTATGTTTATGGGGATGGCGATGCAAAACATGCAGAACCAGCCGCGTGAGCGCCGTTTAGAAGACGTTAAAAAACTTTATCGTTATTTAAATGAGCTTAAAATTAATACCCCAACGCCGATGTTAATCAACATGCGTACGCCTCATAAAGGCTATGCGTCGTGCTGCGTGTATACCACCGATGATAATGTTGAATCGCTCTCGGTTGGGGATCATATCTCGTATATGATGACCTGTGCGAGTGCAGGGATTGGGGCGCATCTGTTAACGCGCTCAAAAGGGGATCCGGTGAAAGAGGGGCGCGTTGTCCATCAAGGAAAACTCCCTTATTACCGTATGATTCAATCGGCGGTACATGCCAATATGCAAGCGAGCCGTGGCGGAAGTGCGACGGTCTATTTCAATACGCTCGATCCTGAAATTTTCGATCTATTAGTGCTTAAAAACCCCACAACGGTAACGCAAAAACGAATTCGTGATATCGATTATGCGATGCTAGTTAATCGTTACTTTGTTGAAAAAGTGGCAAAAAATGAAGATTGGATGCTGATCAGTCTGCTTGAAGCACCGGATCTTTACGAGGCGTTCTACTCAAGCGATTATGAACACTTTAAAGCGGTCTATGACAAATACGAGAAATCGGACTGTAAAAAACAATTTGTAAAAGCGCGTGAAATTGCGATCAAAGCGCTTACCGAATCGGCAGAAACGGGGCGTATCTACCTCACCTATATCGATGAGATGAACCGCCACACGCCGTTTAAAGATACGATCTATTCAAGTAACCTCTGTTTAGAGATTGCGCTTCCGACAAAACCGTATACCGGCATGATGGATCTTTATAGCGACAATCCGGAAGGGGAAATTGGGCTCTGTAGCTTGGCATCACTTGTGGTCGGCCGTATTGCGGAAGAAGAGTACGAAGAGATTGCGTACTACACTGCGCTGATGATCGATAACGTCATGGAGATTATGGAATATCCATTTAAATCCCTTGAAGTGACCGCAAAAGCGCGCCGTTCGATCGGAGTGGGCATTACCAACCTTGCCCACGATATGGCGATGCACAAATTGAGCTACGCTTCACGTGAAGGAAAAAACTATATCCATTTTATCGCCGAGCGCCACAGTTACTATCTCCATAAAGCGAGCCTTCGTCTTGCCAAAGAAAAAGGCAATGCGCCGTGGATCGATAAAACCAAATACCCAGAGGGTTGGTTACCGATCGATACCTACAACAAAAATGTGGATTCGGTGCATGATGCGGAGCTTCGCTACGATTGGGAAGCGTTACGTCAAGCGATTATTGAGCAGGGCGGGATTCGTCACAGTGTGTTAGAAGCGATGATGCCGGTTGAATCGTCAAGCCAGCTCACCAATACCACGAACGGTCTCTATCCAATTCGTAATCTTAAAGTGATGAAAACCTCAGGCACGGGCAAAAACTTACTGCTTGCGCCCGATATGGATGAGCTCGGCCAATATTATGATATTGCGTGGAACTTAGATTCAAAAGACTTAATTGAGATGTATGCGATTATTCAGAAATTTACAGGACAAGCGATCTCCGCGGACCTCTATCTCAATCTGCAAGAAGAGCAAACCATCTCAACCCGTCAACTTTTAACGGATTTCATCTACATGATGCGCCTCGGTTGTAAAACGCGTTACTACTTAAATAGTGCGTCGGGCATTGTGCATGAAGGGTATGAAGCCGTTGCCGATGCAAGTTGTGCGGGCGGTGCGTGTACGCTGTAAGGTACACAAGGCCTTGAGCTATGGCTCGGGTAAAATGGTGGGGCTAGGGTGCGTCGTAACAGCCCCATTTTTATAAGGTACGACGATCGTAATTGCCAAGATGTTTGATTGTTGGAAATGGCAATTATATCAACTGTAACCAACAGCTTTAATATAAAGGATTGGTAAAATGAAGGACGCTGTTCTCGAAACGTCAATTTTTAATCAGGATAATGACGCGTGGCAAACAGGGCGTTATCCGCTCTTTTTGGGCGAACCACTTGCGTTATACGATTCAATCAACACGCCATATCCTCGTCTATTTGATCTGTATAAGCTTCAAAAATCCATGGACTGGACGGAAGATGAGGTGAATCTTGAGCAATCACGTATGGACCTACTCAACTGCTCGAAAAACAACTATGACATTATGGTGAAAACCCTCGCGTTCCAATGGGAGCTCGACTCGGTGGCATCGCGTACCATCGCGCCATTATTTGCGCCATTTGTCACCAATAGTGAGCTGTGGGTGATGCTTTCGAAGCAATCGGAAGTGGAAAACCTGCACGCGCTCACCTATTCAGAGATCATTCGCCAATGTATCTCCGATCCGCAAGAAGTCTTTAAAGAGGTGATGCGTAACGATGAAGTATTAAATCGTTCTACCACCATTATCGACTGCTTCAATGAGCTTGACCGTTACGGCGCGCTCTATAAATTAGGGCAAATTGAGCGGGATTCAAAAGAGCTTAAAGCGGTGGTTTTAAAAGGTTTTGTTGCGCTTTATTGCTTAGAAAAAATCGAATTTATGAGCTCATTTGCGTGTACATTCGCGCTCGCGGAGCAAAATATCTTCCAAGGCATTGCCAAACTCGTGCAAAAAATCGCGCAAGATGAGCAGGTGCACGTAATGATGGACGAAGCAGTGCTTGAAATTCTCTTTAGAGAAGAAGAGTGGCGCAATCTCTTTGAAGAAAACAAAGAGTACGTTCACGAAATTATCCGCTCGGTGATCGCGCAAGAGCTCGATTGGAATGAGTATCTCTTTAGTGAAAATCGTTCAATCGTTGGGCTCAACAAAACGCTCCTCGATGAGTGGGTACTTTGGAACGCGCAAGAACTCTACGGTTTCTTAGGCTTAGAAAATCCCTACAAACCGATCGCGAAAAAACCGCTCATGTGGATGGATAACTGGTTAGACCTCAATAAAACGCAAAACGCGAACCAAGAGATGGACAACACCAACTACCGCCTCAACAGCGTCACCGATGATGCGGAAGATGAGATTTTCGAGATCTAAGAGTTAACGATCTCTGAAATTCATTAAAACGAAGTAAAAATATTGGAAGCCCTCGATTGAGGGCTTTTTTATGGGCGGAATTAATTAAAACGCGGTTTGAGAATCTAAAAATAATTGATAGCTATGGTAAAATAGCTCTTTTTGATTTGTTTACGATAATAACTAAGACATTTTATGGATATTGCCACCGAGCTTAAAAAATTAGAGCAACTGCTTCCTCACACTGAAACGAAAGATCGTTACTTTTTAGAACGTGATCTTAAGCGGGCGATGCGTGATAATCATCGGGAGATGGATGAAGCGCTGATCTCGCTGAAAGAGCGAATTGTTAGCTCGGCGGAGCGGGTGTTAT
>JAAZCI010000166.1 GCA_012513365.1 Lysobacteraceae bacterium | reverse complement strand
TCTTTTAAATTCATTTGTTAACCTCAAAATCCTGTATCGATTCTTTTATCCCAATGACTAACCTAAAACGCTCGCAACAGATGAAATACGCACAACCGCGTATACTGCTGAAAGGCCGATAATCATCATGATTACACGCATTGCGTTAACTACCATTAGGCGAACGCACGCTTTCCCAATATAGTCCTCAAGGAAAACTTGTAATCCTAAAATGGCGTGATAAAACGCAGTCACGATAAAAGTGATGACGAGAACTGTGGTGGTCGGTTTTGCTAACCACGTTACAACGTCTCTGTAGCTTGCGGTGAGGTTTGTTGCAAAACTAAATGCAAACCATAAAAAAAGAACGGCTAACACCACTGCGCTCACTTTCTGTGCAACCCATTGGCGCGAACCGCTACGAGCAGATCCTAAGCCTTTTACACGGCCTAATGCTGTTTGATGTCTCATTATTCGCTCTCCTTATGCCATAAAACCAGCAACAATGATGATAAGTCCAAGTACGATTGCACCGATTTGAACTAAACGCGCTGATTTACGTGCTGAATCCATATCAATTCCTTTACCCGCATCCCAAAATAGGTGACGGATACCATTACAGAAGTGATAGCATGCCGCAAACGTACCAATGAACACGAAAATCAACACAAACCAGTTGGTTAAAAATCCTTGTACCGCGTGATACGCATCAGGCCCAGCTGCGATACCCGCAAACCAAGCTGCAATGACGAACATGATGAAAACGAGCGCGATCCCTGAAAGACGATGTAAAAAGCTCATCACCGAAGTGATTTGGAACTTATACGCATCCCCTAACATAAAAGGCGATAATGGTCGTTTATTTTGACTCATAAAGTGTCCCCCTTAAAGTTAATAAAATTTTAATACAACACAACTACTACAACATACAAGTTTGCCAAGTTATCCGTAAACTTGCAATACAATTATCATATTTTAACCATTTTAATCAATTCTCGACCTAGGATCGCTCAAGCGCCTCTATTGGTGCGAGTTCTGACGCTCTTTTTGCTGGGAAATATCCGAAGATAATGCCGATTAAAAAGGAGGCGAAAAATGCAAGGATAATTGAACTCATGGAGAATCGAAGGGGGAAATCTGTATTGACTTGTCCCATAATAAATCCAAGACCAAGCGCTAAACTTAACCCAAGCACCCCGCCTAGAAGACAGACCAGTACCGCTTCGATTAAAAATTGTTGAGAGACATCACTTTGACGCGCCCCAACCGCCATTCGCATACCGATCTCGCGCGTTCGTTCCGCCACCGACACCAGCATAATATTCATCACCCCAATCCCGCCCACAAGAAGCGAAATGAGCGCAATAGAGGTAACTAAAATCCGCATCGTCATCGTCGTCTCTTCAATGGTTTCGCGAATGGTATCAGCGTTAAAGATAAAGAAGTCTTTTTTGCCATGAAGAACCGTCAAGATGTCAGTAATGCTCTTTTCGGCAAGTTTAAGATTCACATCTTCATCGACGCGAATAGTGATATTGCGTAAAAAGTTCTGCCCGAGCATCCGCTTCATCAAAGTTGAATATGGTACCCAGACATTCATATTATTGCTTCCGCGCATCCCCGTCGATTTCGAGGTAGCAACGCCAATCACCTGCACCGGAAGATGGTCGAGCATAATCACCTCGCCAATGGGATTTTCGCCATTTGGAAAGAGTGTTTCCACCGTATTTTCATCAATCACCGCTTCAAGTTTTAACTCATCTTCACTCTCACGATCAAAGCCAACGCCTTGGGTGATATCGTAGCCTTCCACATCAAAATATTGAAAACCCACCCCCTGAAGGCTCACATTGACCGCGGTAATATTGTGATAGCGCACGCTTACCGAATGAGAAACCACCGGCGTCACACTGTGAATAAAGCTCTGCTTTTCGAGCACTGCTACATCGCTTGGACGAAGACTCTGAATCCGCCCTGAACGCCGATCCCCAAAGCCTGACCCAGGGAAAACCGTGAGCGTACTCGTTCCCATAGCGTTAATATTTTCTAAAATTCGATCGGTCGTTCCCCGCCCGAGCGCAATCACCAGCACCACCGAAGCGATCCCAATAATAATCCCGAGCATCGTCAAAAAAGTGCGCATCCTCTGCATCGCCATGGAGATTACTGCCATTTTAAAGGCATTGCTGATCCGCTGTAGGAGTTGCCCATAGAGCCCGACTTTTTTCGGCTCCGCCTCTTCATGTAGATCGATATGATTTGACGAGACCGGTGGCGGCGCTTGTTTAGTATCGCGAATCACAAGCCCATCTTTTAATTCAATCACCCGTTTTGCGTGGGCGGCAACGTCTGGATCATGGGTCACCATAATCACCGTATGCCCCTTCGCATTGAGCTCTTTGAGAATCTCTAATACCGCTTTTCCGCTCGCACTATCGAGCGCACCGGTCGGCTCATCGGCAAGAATAATCTCGCCCCCGTTCATGAGCGCCCGTGCGATACTCACCCGTTGTTGCTGCCCGCCCGAGAGTTGTGTTGGGTAATAATCCACCCGATCCCCAAGCCCAAGCGCTTTTAGAAGATCTCGCGCACGGCGATCCCGATCCCCAGCACTGACGCCGGAATAGATCGCCGGCATCTCAACGTTGCCTTTCGCGGTTAATGTATTGAGAAGATGATAGCGCTGGAAGATAAAGCCAAAATGTTCACGGCGCAGTTTCGCGAGCTCCTCTTGGGAGTAATTGGCAATCTCGCGCCCTTTAAAATAGTAGCTCCCGCCGGAAGGATAATCGAGTCCACCGATCAGATTCATCAGCGTTGATTTCCCCGAGCCGGACGCGCCCATAATCGCTAAAAATTCGCCCTCTTCAACGGTAAGTGAAATCCCTTTTAAAACGCGAACTTCAACCTCGCCCGTCTGAAACGAGCGCTCTAGATGATCGAGCTGAATGAGTGGTGCCGTCATGATTAAAATCCTCGGCGAATCCCACGGGGATGACTAATCACCGCTTTTGATTTTTTCACTTCCGTTTCAGATAAAACCACCAGCTCGCCAGTGTTAAAGCCCTCTTTCACCTCAGTAAC
>JAAZCI010000165.1 GCA_012513365.1 Lysobacteraceae bacterium | reverse complement strand
TTTGGAATATCAAATGGAACAGACCTATCAACCCCAAAATATTGAGAAAAAGTGGTATCAATATTGGGAAGAGAAAAATCTCTTTAAACCCACCAATGACGAGAATGCACCGAATTACTGTATCGTAATTCCCCCGCCGAACATTACCGGTAGCCTCCATATGGGCCACGCATTCCAAGATACTATTATGGATCTTTTAACGCGCTATCATCGTATGCAAGGCTACAACACGCTTTGGCAACCGGGAACGGACCATGCGGGCATTGCAACGCAGATGGTGGTCGAGCGTCAACTCAATGCAGAAGGGAAAACGCGCCACGATCTTGGCCGTGATGCCTTTGTTGATCGAATTTGGGAATGGAAGGAGAAATCCGGCGGAAACATCACCAAACAGTTACGCCGTATGGGCGCAAGCCCCGACTGGACGCGCGAACGCTTTACCATGGATGAAGGTCTATCGGCGGCGGTGCATAAAGTCTTTATTGAGCTCTATGAAGAAGGTTTAATCTATCGCGGTAAGCGTCTTGTTAACTGGGACCCTGTTCTTAAAACCGCTGTGTCGGACATTGAAGTGGAATCCAACGAAGAGCAAGGCTCGATGTGGCATCTACGCTATCCGATCGCTGGCACTGATGAGCATATGATCGTAGCGACCACACGTCCTGAAACCATGCTCGGGGATACTGCCGTTGCCGTTCATCCTGAAGATGAGCGCTACGCAAGCTTTATCGGAAAAATGATTGATCTTCCTTTCTGCGATCGTCAAATCCCGATTATTGCCGATGAATATGTCGATCCTGAATTTGGTACCGGCTGCGTTAAGATCACACCTGCACACGACTTTAATGACTATGAGATGGGCGTTCGCCACAATCTCCCGCTCATTAACATCTTTACCGATGATGCGAAAATTAACGATGAGATGCCGGAAGCCTATCGCGGACTTGATCGGTTTGATGCGCGTAAACAACTCGTCAATGACTTTAAAGAAGCCGGCCTTTTAGAGAAAATTGAGCCACATACGTTGATGATTCCCCGCTGTGATCGTACCAATCAAATTATCGAACCTTACCTCACTGACCAATGGTTTGTGGATGCGAAAACGCTCGCTAAACCGGCGATCGATGCGGTTAAAAATGGCGACATCAAATTCATTCCTCAAAACTGGGAAAATACCTACTTTGAGTGGATGAACAACATTCAAGATTGGTGTATTTCGCGTCAGCTCTGGTGGGGTCACCGAATTCCTGCGTGGTTTGACGAGGAAGGCAACATCTATGTAGGCAAATCAGAAGCCGATGTTCGCGCAAAATATGATTTAGGCGATATCACTCTTAAACAAGATGACGACGTATTAGACACCTGGTTCTCATCGGCGCTCTGGCCTTTTTCAACTTTAGGCTGGCCCGATAAAACCCCTGAACTTGAGAAATATTATCCCACCTCTGTCCTTGTGACCGGCTTTGATATTATCTTCTTCTGGGTGGCGCGCATGATTATGTTCGGCCTCCACTTTATGAAGGAGATTCCGTTCAAAGAGGTCTATTTCCACGGACTCGTTCGCGACCAAGAAGGCCAAAAAATGAGTAAGTCGCGCGGAAACGTGCTCGACCCAATCGATCTTATCGACGGAATCGATCTTGAATCGCTCGTGCAAAAGCGCACCACCGGCCTCATGCAACCGCAAATGGCGCCTCGCATTGAAGAAGAGACCCGTCGCCACTTCCCCGATGGCATTAAAGCGTTCGGAACCGATGCGCTCCGCTTTACCTTTACCTCGCTTGCAACTAACGGACGTGATATCAACTTTGATACCGGCCGCGTTGAAGGCTATTCAAATTTCTGTAACAAGATCTGGAATGCCTCACGCTTTGTCTTTATGAATGCCGAAGGAAAAGCGATCAAACACGATGAGAGCAAACTGTCGCACATCGACAAATGGATTCTCTCACGCCTTGATACCACGCTCAGCGAAGTGAAACGCTACATCGAATCATATCGCTTTGATTTAGCCTCTCAAGAGATCTATGACTTTACTTGGCACGCCTTCTGTGACTGGTATTTAGAGCTCACCAAACCAATTTTAAACGGCGATTTTAGCGAAGATGAGAAAGCGGCAACGCGCCACAATCTCCTCTTTGTACTCGATGCGATCTTAAAAGTGATGCATCCCTTTATGCCGTACATCACCGAAGAGATTTGGCAAAAACTCGTGGTAATTGCACCGCAATTTAAAACCACAGAGAGCATCTCGATCGCCCCATTCCCAAGCGTTAACGCGAAAGATGCCGCGCTTGAGAAAGAAGTCGATTGGCTCCAAGAAGTTCTGCTTGCCGTACGCCGTATCCGCGGTGAAATGAACATTGCACCAAGCCGTCCGCTCGATGTTCTTTTTGAAAATGCGAGTGCTGATGACCTTAAACGCATCGCAAGCAACCTCCTCTTTATCAAACGCATGGGACGCATTGAATCGCTCACCGCGTGCGAAGGGGATGCGCCTGAATCAGCGGTTGCCGTTGTCGGTCGTATGCGTCTTTTAATTCCACTTGCAGATTTAATCGATAAAGACCAAGAACTCAAACGTCTTGAGCGCGAGATTGCTAAAATTGAGCCGCAAATTAAAGGTCTTCAAGGCAAACTTGGGAATCCTGGATTCTTAAATAATGCCCCTGAAGCGGTTGTGGCCGGTGAAAAAGCGAAGCTTGAAGATTTCGAGAATAAACTCGCCGAACTTAAACAGCAATTTGAGAAAATTAAAGCGCTTTAATCGGAACCTATTACTGATTAAATAAACGTAAAACTAAAAAGGCATCGAGCGGTTACCCCATTCGATGCCTTTTTCTTTACCGCTTTTTAAGCGCCAATTCATAAAGATCATCACGGCGATTCGGTAACGTCATCACTTGATTGCGCACGCTCTCAAGATACGCAAAATCGATCTCCGCCAGAATCACACCGGGCTT
>JAAZCI010000164.1 GCA_012513365.1 Lysobacteraceae bacterium | reverse complement strand
TTTTTTGACAATCTACAGTCGATATCAACAACTAAGAGGTTAAATCGATGTTAAAACGAGTGGGTCTATTTATTTTAACGAACATTGCGGTCATTGCGATTGTGACGGTAATCTTCGCGCTGTTACAGGCGCTCGGCATTGTGCCAAAAGGGGGAACGTCGACCTATGGCGGGCTCTTTATTTTCTGTTTGGTGTGGGGTATGGCGGGCTCTGGTATTTCGCTATTTCTCTCAAAATGGATGGCAAAACGAGCGATGGGTGTGCGCGTGATCGAATCCCCAAGTAATGAATTTGAGGCGTGGTATGTGAGCGTTGTGACGCGACAGGCGCAGATGCTTGGTATTAAAACGCCTGAAATCGGAATTTTTGAAGATCCCAATCCCAATGCGTTTGCGACAGGCGCGACGAAAAACTCATCACTGGTGGCGATCAATACTGGGCTGATTCATTCAATGAATCGTGATGAATTAGAGGCGGTCATCGGGCATGAAATGGCGCACGTAGCAAATGGTGACATGGTAACGATGATGTTACTTCAAGGGGTGGTGAACGCCTTTGTGATGTTCTTTGCTCGGGTGATTGCTCAGGTGGTTGCACGTAATAATGATGGTGAGATTTCGCAAGGAACGTATTTTATGGTGACGATGGTTATGCAAATTCTCTTTGGAATTTTGGCATCGATTATCACCTCAGGATTTAGCCGGTATCGTGAATATCGTGCAGATGAAGGCGGTGCGAAACTGACCTCAAATGCTCAGATGATCTCAGCGCTTAAAGCGCTTGGTCGTGGTGCCAATCCAAGTGCGGAGCTTGAGGGTGAGTTTGCGGCGTTTGGTGTAAGCGGTAAATTTGGCAATCTTTTCAGTACGCATCCGCCTTTAGAGCAGCGCATTGCGGCGTTAGAGAGTGGTCATCGCCCGAGCGTGATGGCGTAATCGCATATCTGTAGAGAATTAGAAAAGCCTGAGATGATTGAATGTCTCAGGCTTTTTTATGGGTGATGGGGAATGGTCGATAATGGGCAGGGCGAATCAGTTCTTATTTAGACTGCTGTTGTCCATTGTCCTAAAGTGACGCGGTCATTATCCCCATAATCTTTGAGCGTTTGCACTGATTGATAGCCGATCGTTTCCATAAATTCGCGTAAAAATGGGCCTTGATCGTATCCATGCTCTAGAAGGAGCCAACCATTTTGGGTAAGGAAATCGGGCGCGGTTTTGATGATGGTTTTAAGATCCGCAAGGCCTTTCTCTTCTGCGGCAAGCGCACGAATCGGCTCATGTTTAACGCCATCATCTTGCAGATGATGATCGAGCGGATCGATATAAGGGGGATTGGAGACAATGAGTTCAAATCTCCCTTTAACGTTGCTAAACCAATCGCTTTGAATAAAGGTGACATCGAGATGATTTTGTACTCCATTATGTTTTGCAACGAGAAGCGTATCGGGATTATAATCGACGGCGGTGACAGGGCAATGGGGGCGATATTTTTTTAGTGTGAGTGCAATTGCTCCGGTACCAGTCCCAAGATCGAGAATGTTCCAAGGCGTATTTGAATGATCGTTTTCAGGAATTAAATCGAGCGCTGCATCCACGATAATTTCAGTATCATCGCGGGGAATGAGCGTATCTTCCGTCACTTTCAGGGTGAGCCCGTAAAACTCTTTTTCGCCGGTGAGATAGGCAAAGGGAAGCCCTGAGGCGCGCTTATTAAGCCACGCGTCGTAGATGATCGCCGTTTCTTCTGCGACCTTATTTTCGGGAAACGCGATAAAATGTGCGCGATTGACCTTTAATAGGTGCGCTAAAATCACTTCCGCTTCAAATTTAGGATTAGGGAGATGGGCAAGTCGAATTTGCCCCTTTTTTAAGAGTGTTTCGATAGATTCCATAGCGATCGATCAAAAAATAAAAGGTTGAGTTGGTCTGTAAGCCGGGTTCTGTCGAGGACAATCATTCATCTAGGATAGAGATCACTCTCTACCTCCAGCAACCTACCCGAGTACGGCACGGATCACGCCACATGTACTCCTATTTGGTCTTGCTCCAGGTGGGGTTTACTTCAGCTACACAAAGTCACCTCGTGTACGGTGCGCTCTTACCGCACCTTCTCACCCTTACCGATAAATCGGCGGTCTAATTTCTTCAGCACTTTCCGTCAGCTCACACTGCCTAGACGTTATCTAGCACCTTGATCCGCGGAGCCCGGACTTTCCTCTAATTTTGCAACTAGCGATTATCCAACCAACTCAAGCGGTCTATTCTGCGCCACTTTGATGAAAAGATCAACCAAAAATCGCCATGTTATCGTTTTATAACAGATATATTTAACCAAGCACGGCAAGAGGCACTATACTTTAAGGGTTAATCAAGAATGATCATTATTGACCTTAGGAATTTGCATGCTAGATCGCGCTGAAACGCTCTCCGTTCGCACGAAACGATTTCTCCCCTATTTGCTGGCGGTGGCCATCTTTATGCAGATGCTCGACACCACCATTCTCAATACCGCACTTCCATCGATCGCCTATGATCTCAACGCCTCCCCCTTAACGATGCACTCGGTGGTGATTAGTTATACGTTAATTTTAGCGATTTTCACCCCCATTAGTGGGTATTTGGCCGATCGATTTGGCACCAAAACACTCTTTTCTGCGGCGATCTTTTTCTTTACTCTGGGTTCGCTATTGTGTGCGCTTGCACCTAATTTAACCGCGCTCATTGGCGGGCGCATGGTACAAGGATTGGGCGGGGCATTTTTAACGCCGGTGGCACGTTTAGCGCTGATTAAAAGTTATCCCCGTGATGAGATTATGCCGGTGCTCAATTTCGCTGTAATGCCCGCTCTCATTGGTCCTTTAATCGGCCCGATGCTCGGGGGATATATTGTGGAAGTGGCGAGCTGGCACTGGATTTTTCTGATCAATCTGCCCATCGGCGCGCTCGCGTTTATCGCAGGGCTCTCCTTTATGCCTAATCTTAAAGAACGCTGCTCAAAACTCGATCAGAAAGGATTTCTCCTCTTTAGTTCGGGGCTTTTCCTGTCGGTTTACGGGTTTGATCGGTTAGGGCATGGAGGCCATCTCGTCGGTGCTCTAATTGGGCTTGTTTTAGGCGGGACGCTGTTTGCCCTCTATTGGCGTTATGCCGCGTTTTATGAAAAGGCACTGTTTCCCACAAAGCTGTGGCTGATTCGTACCTATCGTGTTGGACTGACGGGGAATTTAGTGGCGCGTTTAGGCATGAGTGCCATTCCGTTTTTGGTGCCGCTTTATCTGCAAGTTGCGCGAGGATATTCACCAAGTGAAGCGGGATTTATGCTGATCCCGATCGCCGCTGCCGGCCTTTCAGCAAAACCATTTATCCCCCATCTTCTCCGTCGGATTGGGTATCGCCCGATGCTGGTGGTCAATACCATGATTTTAACGATCATTATTAGTGCGATTGCCTACTTTGGTGAATCGCTCAGTAAACCGGGGTTTATGGCGTTGCTGTTTTTGGCGGGATTTTCCAATTCATGCCAATTTAGTACGATGAATACCCTAACCATTGCGCGTCTTCGCCCCGATCATGTGAGCGCGGGCAGCACCTTAATGGTGGTCAATCAGCAGCTCGCTTTAAGTTTAGGCGTGGCATTAAGTGCGCTCCTTCTCAATCTCTATCCGCATTTTGTGCCAGAGGCAACTAAGATGGCGCAATTTAAATTTACCTTCGGCACCGTCGCCTTTTTCACCTTTGCCTCTTCCTTTGTCTTTATGCGCCTTCATAAACATGATGGGGAAGGGCTAATTAAAAAACGCTCGAAAGATCGGCGTTAGGAGAAGGGTTTATGATAGCGGTTTGTGGTAGTAGCGAAAATAGATAACGAGCATGGCGATCGTCCCGATAAGAGCGGGGAGCGCCAAGATCAAGAAAATATCGAGTAAGCAGAGATTGCGCCTGGTGAGCGCGGCGACTAAATAAGAGCCTGCGATGCCACCAAAGCGGCCAATTCCGAGCATCCATGAGACGCCCGTTGTGCGCCCTTCGGTCGGGTAAAAGTTCGCGGCAAAGGAGGGCAGTGAGGATTGCGCGGTATTCATCACGAGTCCCGAAAAGAGGGTAATGCCCACTAAAAATGCAAGCTCAAGGCGGATGGAATAGCCAATGAGGCCAACGCTGAGCGCCGTTAAAAATGTGCAGGCCATAATTAAAAGTGCGGGATTGTAGCGATCCATGAGCCATCCATTTGCAATCGCGCCAAGTCCTCCCACCGCAAAGAGCGCAGTGACAATTTTAGCGGTGCCGGCGGAGAGATTCAGATCACTAAAGAGAATCGGCATCCAATTGATGACTCCATAAAAGATCATCAGCCCCATAAAATAGGTGATCCATAATAGGATCGAGCCAATGATGTAATGCTTGGAAAGAATCGTGGCGATCCCCTGCTTTGCCGAGCTCTTTTTCGGTTCATCGAGATAAAATTTACAAGGCGCGGGGAGCGGGGCAATCTGCGTCATAATGCGTTGAATTTTTGCTTGAATCTTTACTTGAATCTCCTCTCGATTTTGATTGTTTTGATCATTATTCGCTTGATGAAGCAGATAGCGTGCCGATTCCGGTAGCTTTTTGAGCATTAAAACCAGAAGGAAAAGCGGGGCAATGCCCCCGACAAAGAGAATCGATTGCCAGCCAAATTTTGGAGTGAGATAGGAGGCGAGAAACCCGCCGAGAGCAACGCCAACCGGGAAGCCGCAAAACATCGTATTCACTAAGAAAAATCGGCGTTTACTTGGGCAATATTCACTAAAAAGCGTGACTGCATTTGGCATCGCGGCACCGAGCCCAATCCCAGTAATAAAACGCATAATCTCTAAAAATTGGAGTGTAGTGGAATAGGCGGAGATGATGGTGCCAATCGCAAAAATAAGCACTGAGATGAGGAGGACATTTTTCCGGCCAAATCGGTCAGCCACGGGGCCAAAAAAGATCGCACCTAACGCAATCCCGAAGAGCCCCGCACTCATTGCAGGCGCGAGCGCTGCTTTTTCAAGATCCCATTCAGCCAGCAGACTTGGGCCAATATAGCCAATCGCGGCGGTATCGTAACCATCGATGAGCGCCACTAAAAAACAGAGAATAAAGATCCCTCATTGAAATCGGGAGATGGGCGCGTCATTTAAAAATTGCTGTAATTCGACACGAGCGGGGTGTGAATGCGTCATGAAAATCTCCGAAATGAACGTATCTCTCTATTGTAGCCTCTTTTTATCGCAAGGCTTTAATATTTAAGATTTAGGTAGAGTATTCGCATTTTTAACGCCAAATCCCGTTACTCAATAATATTAAAGTGTGAATCGCAGAGATTGCGAATAATATTGAGCATCGTTTTTTGCGTTTTCGTGATAATGCGTTTATTCGAGGTTGCCATATAGATGCGGCTTACCACGTGCGGCGAGTGAATGCAGTGCGATTGCAGGCGTTCCCGATCTTTCTCAGAGATAATCTCAAGCGTTTTACTGGAAAAAATGGCGCAACCAATCCCTTCAGCGACAAGTTCTAAAATGGTGTTGACGCTATTCATCTCTAAAATCACACGCGGTTTGGCGGAAATTTTCGCCATCTGCATCTCAACTAAAAGGCGATAGCTATTGGGGTAACTTGGCAAAATAAGCGGCAGTTTCGAGACCTCTTCGAGCGATACCCCTTTTTTAGTCGTTTTAAATTTGAGCTCTTTCGGCGCCATTAAAAAGAGATTCTCTTTGGCGAGCATAAAGATATCGAGCTCCGGTGAGCGGGTGGGATTATGAAGAACGCCCATATCGAGCTTTCCGGTAATAATCTCCTCCTCAATCGAAGCGGAGAGTTTTTCCGTGAT
>JAAZCI010000163.1 GCA_012513365.1 Lysobacteraceae bacterium | reverse complement strand
TGTTAACCGCCGAACAGGCGGCTTAGAAATCTATCTCTATCTCTATTAGTTTAATCTTTGTGTTAACCGCCGAACAGGCGGCTTAGAAAGCCGTGACGACGAACGTCTGCTTGAGAGAACAGTTAACCGCCGAACAGGCGGCTTAGAAATAATGCAGTACTCTGCCCCGAGCCTTTGCCCTGTTAACCGCCGAACAGGCGGCTTAGAAAAGTTCTTCCACTGATTTATTCATGCCGTCGGCGTTAACCGCCGCACAGGCGGTTTAGAAAACTATTCGGCAACATGATGGAGTAAGAAAAAGTCAATTCTATAGGCGATTTTCGCCCGTATTTTGTATCTATCTAACTTATGGAAAATCGAATGGATTATAGTGACAAAAGAAAAAGCACTCTAGGTACTATCTAAGAGTGCTTTTTGATTTCATTGCGCATCGTATATATTACATCGTTAACGATGACGTTTGATTAGATTAGCTAAGTTTCGCGGTAATCCACGCTTTCGCGGCTTCAATCGCTTTGTCCATATTTTCAGGTTCAGTACCACCACCGTTTGCTGAATCAGGGCGACCGCCCCCTTTTCCGCCAACTTCTGCGGCGGCTACATTTAAGAAATCGCCCGCTTTAAAGGTTTTGGTTAACTCTTTTGCAACCGATGCCACAAGTGCGACCCGACCATCAACTTCAGAAAGAAGAAGCGTTGCGCCATGAGTGCTTGCTTGTAGATTATCGCAAAGTTCACGGAGTGAACGGTTATCAGCGCCATCGAGTTTTTCGATAATCACTTTAACGCCGCTCAATTCCATCGCGTTGTTGATAATACTCTCGCGATTAGCAAATACGAGTTGTGATTTGAGTTTCGCAACCTCTTTACGCAGTTGCTTCACCTCATCAAGGGCTTCATCGACGCGGGTAACAATGTGCGGACGGTCGGTTTTAAGGGTCTCAACGAGCGTATTAAGCGTCGCGTCGTTCATAAAACCAATTTCAAGCGCTTTTTTATAAGTTACTGCTTCTATGCGGCGAACGCCTGCTGCAATTCCGGTTTCCGAAACAATGCGGAAGAGCCCAATATCGCCAGTACGCTCAACGTGTGTACCGCCACAAAGTTCAATGGAATCCCCCATCTCAATCACGCGCACCACATCACCATATTTCTCACCAAAGAGCGCCATCGCACCTTTCGCTTTCGCATCGTCGATCGGCATTTCATTGGCTGAAACCGGCGAGTTTTTGGTAATCGCTATATTGACCATGTAGTTGATTGCTTGCAGATCTTTATAGCTAATCGGTTCGTTGTGTGAGAAGTCAAAACGGAGACGTTCGTCTGTAACAAGCGATCCCTTCTGCTCGATGTGGCTACCTAAATGCTCTTGCAATGCTTTATGTAAAAGATGCGTTGCTGAATGATTTTTCTTGATGAGCTCACGGCGGAACGCATCAATTTTAGCCATTACTTTCGCGCCTTTTTTGAGAGAGCCTTGCTTAACAACCCCATAATGAAGGAAGGTGTTGAGCTGTTTTTGCGTGCTAGTCACTAAAAACTCAAACCCATCGGCAGTAATCACACCGGTATCGCCCACTTGTCCACCGGATTCGGCATAAAATGGGGTTTTATCGAGAACGATTACGGCAATTTCATCATCGCTTGAGATCAATTCAACTTCCTCAGATCCAGAGGCAAGGGCAATCACGGTTGCGGTCCCTTCTGTTTCGGAATATCCCTCAAATTTGGTATTTTGGGATTCGTGGAATTCAACCATCTTATCGGCGCTGAAGTTACTTGCGGCACGAGCCCGTTGACGCTGCTCTTCCATGCATACTTCAAACCCATCCATATCGAGGGTTAAATCACGTTCACGGGCAATGTCGTTAGTTAAATCAACAGGGAAGCCGTAGGTATCGTAGAGCTTAAAGATCGTTTCGCCTTGAATGGTGGTGCCCTCGAGCTTTTCGATATCTTCTTCAAGAAGTTTTAGACCATTTTCAAGCGTGGTTGAGAAGCGTTTCTCTTCCTCTTTGATGGTCTCTTCGATAAAGGATTGCTTCTCTTTTAGACCAGGGAAAGCCTCACCCATCTCATTGACAAGCGCTTTGACGATTTTGTGAAGGAAAAGATCTTTTTGCCCGAGTTTATACCCATGACGAATCGCACGGCGTAAAATACGGCGAAGCACATATCCACGGCCTTCATTTGAAGGAATAATGCCATCGGCAATTAAGAACGAGACCGAACGAATATGGTCGCTAATCACTTTAAGCGAGTTATTTTCTAAATCGGTAATGCCAACGGCATCGGCAGACGCTTTGATGAGATTGACAAAAAGATCGATCTCGTAGTTGCTGTGAACGTGTTGTAAAACGGCGGCAATTCGCTCAAGCCCCATACCGGTATCGATCGATGGATTCGGAAGGGCATGAAGCACGCCCTCTTCGTCACGATTGTATTGCATGAATACAAGGTTCCAAATCTCGATAAAACGGTCGCCATCTTCTTCAGGCGATCCCGGAGGACCTCCCCAAATGTGCGCGCCGTGATCGTAGAAGATCTCAGAGCAGGGGCCGCATGGACCGGTATCGCCCATCTGCCAGAAGTTATCCGACGAGCCATCGGGTAGATCGCCAATGCGGATAATTTTCTCAGCGGGAATGCCGATCTGTTTGTGCCAGATATCATAGGCTTCATCATCGGTGTGATAGACGGTGACGAGGAGTTTTTCTTTCGGGAGTTTATAAACTTCCGTTAAGAGTTCCCACGCGTAGGTGATCGCTTTCTCTTTGAAGTAATCCCCAAAGCTAAAGTTACCGAGCATCTCAAAAAAGGTGTGGTGACGGGCGGTGTAACCGACATTTTCTAAGTCGTTATGTTTTCCACCTGCGCGAACGCATTTTTGCGTTGTAGTCGCGGTTTTATAATCCCGTTTTTCGTGGCCTAAAAAGAGGTCTTTAAACTGGTTCATCCCCGCATTGGTAAAGAGCAGGGTTGGGTCGTTTGCAGGGAGCAAAGAGCTCGAGGGCACTTCGGTGTGCCCCTTGCTAACGAAATAATCTAAAAATTTCCGACGTATTTCTTCTGTTTTCATAAATCTATTAATGTGTGTTAGTGAACGCTTCTATTATAGAGGAAAATTCGATTATTCGAAGATCCAAGGCGCTTCTTTTGCGCGTTTTTCTTCATAAGCGCGAATTTCGTCTGCATGTTCAAGCGTTAAGCTAATATCATCAAGTCCGTGAATGAGGCAATGTTTGCGAAATTCGTCGAGCTCAAAGTGATAAGCTTCGTGGAGCGCTCTGCCGCCAGCGATCGCAGTGACCGTTTGATTCGGTAGATCGATCTCGATCTCTAGGCCACTCTCTTTTTCCGCAAATTCAAATAGGCTTGCGATCTCGCTTTCAGTTAAACGAATGGGGAGCAGACCATTTTTAAAGCAGTTATTGTAGAAAATATCGGAATAACTTGAGCTAATCACGGAGCGAATGCCAAAGTCATCGAGTGCCCAAACCGCATGTTCACGCGATGAGCCACAGCCAAAGTTTTCACGGGCAAGGAGAATTGATCCGCCTTGATATTCCGGCTTATTTAAGGGGAAATCCATATTGAGCGGGCGTTTTGAGTTATCCATTCCCGGTTTCCCTTGGTCAAGATAACGCCATTCGTCAAAGAGGTTGACCCCAAATCCGGTCTTATAAATACTGGTTAAAAACTGTTTGGGAATGATGGCATCGGTGTCGATGTTAGCGCGATCAATGGGAATCACAATGCCTTTATGGGTGGTAAATGGTTTCATGAGGGCTCCTTTAAATTAATTCTCTAACATCAACGAAATGACCGGCAATTGCCGCTGCTGCTGCCATCGCAGGGCTCACTAAATGCGTACGGCCATGAGCACCTTGTCGGCCTTCAAAGTTTCGGTTTGAGGTGGACGCGCAATGCTCGTAGGGATCTAAACGGTCAGGATTCATCGCTAAACACATGGAGCAACCAGGCTCGCGCCATTCAAATCCGGCATCGATAAAGATCTTATCAAGCCCTTCTTTTTCCGCTTCCGCTTTCACTAAACCAGAGCCGGGAACCACCATCGCAAGCTTAATGGTATCTGCTACTTTTTTGCCTTTAACCACCTCGGCCGCTGCGCGAATATCTTCGATGCGAGAGTTGGTACACGATCCAATAAAGATCTTATCGAGCTGAATCGTTTTCGGTGATTGATTGGCTTCAAGTCCCATATAGTTAAGTGCTTTAGTGATACTGTCGCGTTTGACGTCAGAATCGGCTTTGGCAGGATCAGGAATCAACTCATTAACGCTAATCACCATCTCAGGGCTTGTTCCCCAGCTCACTTGCGGCTCGATGGTTTCGGCGTTAATCTCAACCACTTTATCAAAGGTCGCGCCCTCATCTGAATGGAGTCTGTTCCAGTACGCCACCGCTTTATCCCAAGATTCGGCTTTTGGCGCAAAGGGACGATCTTTTACATAATTGATGGTTGTCTCATCAACGGCGACAAGGCCAACGCGTGCGCCGGCTTCGATTGCCATATTACAGATGGTCATACGGCCTTCCATGGAAAGATCGCGGATCGCTTCGCCAGAAAATTCGATCGCATAGCCTGTACCGCCTGCCGTGCCGATTTTACCGATAATCGCGAGAATCAGGTCTTTTGCTGAAACGCCTTTTTGGAGTTTACCATTGACTTTAATGTTCATGGTTTTTGATTTTGATTGAACAAGGCAGCTTGTGGCCATTACATGTTCAACCTCACTTGTGCCAATTCCAAAAGCGATCGAGCCAAATGCACCGTGCGTTGCGGTATGTGAGTCACCACACACAATGGTCATGCCTGGAAGCGTAGCGCCTTGTTCAGGGCCTGCGACGTGGACAATCCCGCGACGAATATCGCCAATGGGGAAGTAGGTCAGATCGTTTTGCGTTGCATTTTTGTGCAGGGTATCCACTTGCAGTTTCGCGATCGGATCTTCAATGTCATGAATGTTACTTGTGGTCGGGGTGTTGTGATCGGCCATAGCGACGATTGAATTTTTGCGCCATAGCTCACGTCCCGCTTTCTCAAGGCCTTCAAACGCCTGAGCACTCGTTACTTCATGAATGATGTGTCGGTCAATATAGATTAATGCTGTGCCATCCTTTTCCGTGCGCACAACATGATCCTCCCAGATTTTTTCATAGAGAGTCTTTGCTGTCATACCCTGTAAACTCCAGTTTTTGTGAATCGTTATAGTTAGATAAGTGGGGATTTTACCCACATAAGAATTTATATTAACAAATTTAATCTGGAAGAGTGTTAGAATAAATTATTTTCGTGAAAACGGGCAATTTTTCAACATTTTTGAACAAGTTTTGGAAGCATTTATGGGCAAAATTACAAATTTACCAACGTGGGTAATTAAGATTGGCAGTGCGATGATCACAAACGATGGCGAAGGCGTCGACGATGGGCGGATGGCGCTCTGGTGTGAGCAGATTGCCGAGCTTAAAAAGATGGGCATGAATGTGATTGTGGTCTCCTCAGGGGCAATTGCAATTGGCATGAACGATCTTGGTTGGAATGCGCGTCCGAAACTGTTAAATGAACTGCAAGCGGCGGCATCGGTGGGGCAAACAACGCTGATGAACGCGTGGAAGCGTGGGTTTTCTCAATTTGGGCTCAATGTTGGGCAGATTTTGATTACCCATGAAGATGCGGCTGATCGTACGCGCTATCTTAATATTAAAGGGACGATCACAACACTCTTAGAGCATGATCTTGTGCCTATTATTAATGAAAACGACACTATCTCTTTCGATGAGATTAAAATTGGCGATAACGATACGCTTGGTGCGCTTGTGACAAGTCTTGTGGATGCCGATCATTATGTGATTCTAACGGATCAAAAAGGAGTGTTTGATAGCGATCCGCGCAATAATCCTGAGGCAAAATTGATTGATGAAGCCAGTGCGTTTGATGAGCGTTTAGTTGAGATGGCATCGCCTGTCGGTGGGCGCTTGGGAACGGGCGGAATGTATACTAAAGTCACTGCCGCGCAGATGGCGGCAAAATCTGGCGCCGTTACCTATATTGCCAAAGGCGATGAGCCCGGTATTTTAATTGCGCTCGCAAAAGGTGAAGAAGCGGGAACAAAATTAACGCCAACTCGCGATACGATCGATGCGAAAAAGCGTTGGATGCTCAGCCAAAGGCAGGTGAAAGGCACGCTCGTAGTCGATAAAGGGGCGGAAGAGGCGCTAATGGTGCATCACAAAAGTCTCTTGCCGGTGGGTGTAATCTCGGTAGATGGGATGTTTGAGCGGGGCGATGTTGTGGTGTGCGTTAATGAAGAGGGGAAAGTCTTAGGGCGCGGTCTTGCCAATTACAACTGTTTGGAAGCGCAAAAAATTATGAAGGCCCATTCCGATGAGATTGCACAAAAACTGGGCTTTATGATCTCCGATGAGATGATTCATCGCAATAATTGGATTGAAATACAATAAATCGCCCCCATAATGAGCGAATAGAGTGAAATTAATCGTAAAAATACGATAGAATAACGGCAGTTTATTACGGATAAGAATAGAATTTTATTAAGAAAAGGCAGCGAATGTTTACTGGATTAATACGAAAAATAATAGGCACACGCAATGATCGCTTAATTAAAGAAGCGAATCAGCTAGTACGAAAAATTAACGCGCTCGAAGAGACCATGAAAGCGATGAGCGATGAGGAGCTTCAAGGTCAAACCGCTCTTTTTCGTGAACGTCTGAAAAATGGTGAGCCATTAGATAACTTATTGCCCGAAGCATTCGCGACCATGCGTGAAGCGAGCTCTCGCGTTCTTGGCATGCGCCATTACGATGTGCAGATGATTGGGGGGATTACCCTGCATCACGGCCGCATCGCAGAGATGAGAACCGGGGAAGGTAAAACGCTTGTGGCAACGCTTGCGGTCTATCTGAATGCGTTAACGGGCAAAGGCGTTCATGTGGTTACTGTGAACGATTATCTTGCTCGCCGTGACGCGGAATGGATGGGGCGCGTCTATAATTTCTTAGGGCTTTCGGTCGGCGTTGTCTATTCGGGCCAATCGCAAGAAGAGAAAAAAGCAGCCTACCAAGCGGACATTGCTTACTGTACCAATAACGAGCTTGGCTTTGATTATCTTCGCGATAATATGGTCTATTCGCTTGATCAAAAAGTACAGCGACCCCATTATTTTGCCGTGATTGACGAGGTGGACTCGATCTTAATTGACGAAGCGCGTACACCGTTAATTATCTCAGGGCCGGTTGAGGGTTCAGAAGAGCTCTATATCGCCATTGATAAATTGGTTCCTTATTTAGAAAAGCCCAATGAAGAGGGGCCCGTTGAT
Organism: Lysobacteraceae bacterium; assembly: GCA_012513365.1. Lineage (GTDB taxonomy): Bacteria > Pseudomonadota > Gammaproteobacteria > Cardiobacteriales > Wohlfahrtiimonadaceae > CALZBJ01. The sequence continues at coordinate 6,360 of JAAZCI010000163.1, read as the reverse complement.
TTTGAGATCAATGAAAAAGATCGTCAGGTCACCTTAACGGAGGTGGGGCATGAGAAGATTGAAGGACTCTTAATTGAAGCGGGTCTGTTAAATGAAGGTGAGAGCCTTTATGACAATCAAAACTTACGCCTCTATCATCATTTAGATAACTGTCTACGCGCACATTATCTCTTCCATCGTGACGTGGATTATATCGTTGCCGGTGGCGAGATTGTGATCGTTGACGAACATACCGGCCGTACGCTTAAAGGGCGCCGCTGGTCTGATGGGCTTCACCAAGCGATCGAAGTTAAAGAGAGCGTTGAGGTGAAACCTGAGAACCAAACACTAGCATCGATCACCTTCCAGAACTATTTCCGTATCTATGAAAAACTCTCGGGAATGACGGGAACGGCCGATACTGAAGCGCCAGAATTCCTTGATATTTACGGGCTTGAAGTGGTGGTGATTCCAACGAATCGTCCGATCCAACGGAAAGACCTGCCTGACCGTATCTATCTCACTCAAGACGATAAATATAATGCGATTTTACGCGACATCGCCGAATGCCACGAAAAAGGGCAGCCGGTACTCGTTGGTACTGCATCCGTTGAAGTCTCTGAGCTTATTTCAGATCTATTAACCCAGGCTGCCGTGCCGCATGAAGTCTTAAACGCAAAACAGCATGAGCGTGAAGCGTACATTGTTGGTAAAGCGGGGATGCCGGGCGCGATCACGATTGCCACCAATATGGCGGGCCGTGGTACGGACATTGTGCTTGGCGGAAACTTTGAGATGGAATTAGAAGGCCATCCCGATGCGACAGAGGCAGAGATTGCAGAATTACGCGCTGAGTGGCAAAAACGTCACGATCTTGTGCTTGAGCTTGGCGGACTTCACATTGTGGGAACCGAGCGCCATGAATCACGCCGAATCGACAATCAGCTTCGCGGCCGTGCAGGGCGACAAGGGGATGCGGGATCTTCGCGTTTCTATCTTTCGCTTGAAGATCATCTCTTGCGCATCTTTACCTCACCTCGCGCCTACCAAATGATGAAAAATCTAGGGCTTCGCGATGGGGAGCATTTAGAGCATAAATGGATTAACCGCACGATCGAAAATGCGCAACGTAAAGTGGAAGGTCATAACTACGAAATTCGTAAAAACCTTCTTCAATACGATGACGTGGCGAACGATCAACGTAAAATTATCTATCAACAACGTGATGATCTATTGGCGGCTGAAAATGTGTCAAGCGTTGTGGATATGATGCGTCAAGAAGTGCTTGGTGGTGTCGTTGAAAAATATATTCCTGCGCAGAGCTATTTCGAGCAGTGGGATTTAGAAGGGTTGGAAGCGGATCTGTTACAAAACTTCAATACCGACATTGATCTTAAAGCGATGCTCAAAGAGAATCCTGAGATTAGCGGGGAAGAGATCGCCGGTGCCGTGATTGAGCGTAACGCAGAAATCTATAATGAGAAACTTGCGTTAGTTGATCGCACCAACTTCAGCCATTTTGAGAAGAGCGTTATGCTTGAGATTCTCGACAATGAGTGGAAGCGTCATCTTGCGGCGATGGATTATCTCCGTCAAGGAATTCAGCTTCGTGCCTACGGTCAACGCCGTCCTGAGCATGAATATAAGAAAGAATCCTTTGAACTCTTTGTATTAATGCTCGATGAAATCAACAAGAAAACTCTTCAATTCTTAAGCCATATCCAGATCAAAATGGAGCCTGAAGTTGCTGAAGAAACTCCGGTTGAAATCGCGCCAAAAGAATCAGAAATGACCTACCTTCACGGCGATGAAGAGCTGAATGAATTAGAGGAATTGAGTGATGAAGCGCTTAAATATGCCCACGTTGGCCGTAATGACGATTGTCCTTGCGGATCAGGTCGTAAATTTAAGCATTGTCACGGTCGCTTAAGTTAATTCGCGATCATCATAAAATGATTTAAAATAAAACCCATCGAAGTGTTAACGCCTCGATGGGTTTTTTAATGCCAGTTGTTGCTTGTTGTTTATTACAGTGTTACACGCTCACATTGTCCATAGAGCTCGGTAAGCTCACTCTTATTAAGCGCCGGAGCAATCACGTTTTTGGCATCATAGTGAGGAAGCTCCTCAAGGGAAAGCGCTGTTTTTACCGACTCAAAACTAAACATTCCATAGCGTTGCGTCGCATCGTGATTGATAAATAACACCACCCAATCGACGATGGAAAAATGATCGGCAAGCCAATAGGGGCGCGGCGGAACGAGTGGTAATACTGTTTCACGATTTTCATACACCGGGATAATTCCGATCAAGGTTGAATCATCATCTTTGTTATGAAATTGCGGAATCGGATAATCTGCCGGATGATTCTGGATTGCGTGTAGACGCTCATCAAAGGCATCTTGCGTTGTAATGGGATTGTCCGTTAATATCTCGCTCACCTTGATATCAACGGGTGTTCGCGCGCCGGGAACGTTGATAATATCGATCGATTCACTCGTCGCTTGATTTAACATCATCGAGAGCATATCCCGGCTATTTTTATAGAGAAACTCTGCTCGCTCATTAAGGTTGCTTAGCGAAATCGAGCCATTCCCCGTTTCAAATTGAGCCGTACCAAAATGATTGGCAATTCGCTCAATGAGGCTTAAAAGGAGCGTCACATCATTGGTCGCTGAGGGCGTTGGCATAATCAGCGTCACGGCACTAAGTTCTTCCTCGAGCATTAAATAGATCCCGCGGGAAAGCTCCGTAGGATCGAGGATCATCACCCCAAATTGCGCTTCATCATAGGCATTAATTTCAAGAAATACGCCATTAATGCTCTGCGTGCCGATCCAATATTGCCCACGGCAGAGCGTTTCGAGCGCCTCAAAAGTGAGCGTTTTTTGGTTGTCGGAGCGGAGCGTTACAGTGAGCGTCATAGAGAGTCCTTTCGTCTAATTACGGTTAATCGGTGAGATCACAAAATGTTGTGTCGCCGTCATCAGATCGCGGTAGACCTGATTAAATTCACTTCCCTCAAAGAGGATGCTCATTCCGCAGTAACGGAAGAGCGTTGTGGCTAAATCATAACAAAAATCGGACATCGCAAGGGCGGAATCAGTGAGTAAATTTTCAAGTTGAGGCAGAATCATTTTCTCTTTTGAAACGGCACCCCAAGAAGCTTCCAATGCGGCATAAAAATCACTGCGGAGCTTAAAAAACTGCGGTACGAGGCGTTCAAAATCTTGGCGTACATTGGCATGATGCTCAAGCGTTTCTTCACCATAGAGCGGGATTTTCGTTAAAATTTCGCTCTCGAAAAGCTCAATAAAGTGAAGGGTAATGCCGGAGACCATAACGCTAAGGGCAGTAGTTGAAAAGAGTGGGAAGGGATAGTGATAGAGCGCGCCGGTTTGGAAATCAGAGCCCTTTGAAATATCAAAGGTGTGGGCGGCCGGAAGCGTTGCCTCTTTAATCTCAAAATCGTGGCTACTTGTTGCCGTTAGACCGAGTGTTCGCCAAGAAGGGTGCGAGATTACATCAGATTTTGGTACAAGAAAGGTAATGGTATCCGGCTCACCGTAGCGATTTTTAATCTCATTACCGTCCGTATCCATTAACACCGCATGGCCGGTAAAATGGGTAGCATGATCGGAGCCACTTGCATAGCGCCAATACCCTTTTAAAGCGTAGTTTTCATTCTCTTTATCATAAAGCGCCGTTCCGGTAGAGGCACCACTTCCCGCGCAGCAGACAAGTGGATCACTAAAAATTTCGTTAGCCACTTCTTCTGGGAAAAAGCCAGCAAATAGGTTTGCGCCCGCGCCCAAATTCACCGTCCAACCGATATTGCCATCGACATAAGCAAGTTCCTCAAATAGGGCAATAATCTCAGGCACAGACCATTCAAAACCGCCGGAGATGCTTTCAGGAATTGTCGTCCGTAGCCACTTTTTCTGATGGATCACCTCTAATATATCGGGATGGAGTGCACCACGCTCTTCATTTGCTTTTGCGTAGTTGCGCATCATCGGGATCTCGTTTTTCGTGAGAAATTTCGGCGTATAGTGGGACGTAAACATAGGCACCTCCAAGGGCTGAAACGTAGATAAGATAGATAGCATTGTCGGAGGAAATGGCTTGTTTTTCAACCTTATCTTTTGCTTAAAATTAAGTATAATGAGAATTGATTTTAAAGATTTTATTCGCCATCACAGCTTACGGGGTAGATATGACGCGATCGCCACTTTTGATAAATAACGGCTGGATGCCATTTATGCTCGGGACAATCTTTATTGTAATGGCGCTTTTTATGTTTTTTTACCCGCTGATGACGCTGATTTTAGTGCCTACGATTAGCACGCTCCTTTTTTTGCTAGTGGCGCTCTTTGAGGTGGTCTTTCTCCTGAGTAATTGGGAATTTAATCGTCCGCGCTTTCGGATTGCGATTGCCGGATTATTCGCGCTGATCGGGATCTATCTCTATACCGGTTATGCAGAACATTACACCATCGAATATCTCCCCATTTTACTTGGGCTCTGGACGGCGCTAAGTGGCTTTCTATTCTTTTTAACGGGCTATCGCTTACGGCTTTATCAAAAACGTTATACCAGCGGATTTATCTGGTTTGCACGCGCCATGATTTTGATTGGCATTATGCTCTTTTTAGTGCCGATCGCAACGCTTTACCAGTTATTGATGATCGCTGTGGGGATCATACTTATGGCGGGCTTTCTCTATCTATGGCTTGGGCTTATCTGTCTGCAATATCGAGAGAAAAAAGGAGTGCGCTATGCAAAATAATGGGCGCATGAGACGAGAGTTGATTAAGGGGATATTGATTATGGGAATGGGATTACTTGTGAGCTGTGGGTCGCCGAACAAAACCTATAATAAACTCCCCCTTGATGCGATTATTTTAGCCTTTGGCGATAGCATTACTTATGGCTATAACGCTCCGCGCGAGGCAAGTTACCCCGCGATTTTAAGCGATCTTTCTGGTATGGAGGTGATTAATCGCGGCATCAGTGGCGAAAAGGCTTTTGAGGGGCGGATTCGCTTGCAAAATGAGCTTGAAACCTATCGGCCCGAGCTTGTCTTAATTGAGCTTGGCGGCAATGACTTTTTAGCTCGCCGTTCAGAAAACCTGGTAAAAGAGGATCTGCGTGCGATGATTGGTGAGGTCAAAGTCCATGGCGCGATTCCGGTTTTAATCGCAGTGCCTGAATTTTCGATGACGGCGGTAGTCCTCGGGATGCCAAGCGATGCTTCGCTCTATCGGGAGCTTGCAAAAGAGGAAGAGGTTTTACTGATTTCAAACGCCATTGGTGATGTACTAAAGCATGAGTCGCTGCGCTCGGATCAAATCCACCCCAATAGCGCAGGCTATTATCAGCTGGCGGAATCGGTCTATGAGGCATTAAAAAAGGCAGGGTTATTGTAATGTCGCCTGCCTTAGTAGTCTCTCTTTTTGATGAGTATTAAGAAGAGCGCGTTTACGTAAAATTAAAGAGCAGATAGAGCGCAAATGAGAGCGCGCCCCCGGCAATAAAGAGATATTTAATCGTCCCCTGTAAAAAGCTTGATTCAATTTTAAGATAGAGATTAAACCCAAGTTTCACGAGCGCAATATTGATGAGCGTGGTAATAGAAAAGAGCAAAAAGAGAAACTCTTCGGTAATTTCGGTATATCGGCTCCCTGAGCGCAGCGGAATGATGTTGAGTTTTGTATTGATGAGCCAATCGAGCTTATCGAGAATGAGATTGAGCGTCGCATCTGAGAGCAAAAAGTGTCCAGTAATGAGATAAAGAAAGGTGAGTCCAAGGCTAATCGGCGGGAAAATCACCACGGTTAAGACCCAAAATCCGCGTTTATAGTGGTTTAAATTGAGGAAAAATCCGGTAATCAGCGCATAAAAGAGAACGCACCAGAAGATATAATCATTGGTTCGTTTTTGCAGTGTTGTATCTGACAGAGAGAGGAGCATCGCAATGAGCGCGCCGACCAGCGTGAGCACGAGGGCGGAGGTGATCAGCATCTTCTCTTCAGGATGGGTGCTTGTTTCTTGGTAGAATGCACTTAAATGAATGAGCCCCAAAAACGAGATGAGCGCGAGAAACGCAAGTACAAAACTGTGATCATAATAGCGCAGCGTGTAGGGCATGCCTATCCTGTAATCGGCATTCAGATAGAGCAGGAAAAAGCCCATAAAAAAGGTAAACGTCAGCGTATAGCGGAGCGCGCTTTTTGAAACTTTCTTTAAAAAAGGGGATTGGATCGACGTCATATGACGAAAAAACTCCTCAAATTGAATAAATAGAGGGTCTGATAATAAGACCTAAAGCCGTCTCTATAATACCCGATTTTGCACTTTTTCACTCTGACTTCGCGCGGA
>JAAZCI010000162.1 GCA_012513365.1 Lysobacteraceae bacterium | reverse complement strand
TCGCCGAGCCTTGGAATTCCACCGCTTTCACGGCGTAATCGCCATTTTCATCCACAAAATAGGTTCCGCGTAAAAATTCACGACGCGGTTCGATGCGAGTTTTCGTAAAGGCGATTTTGGCACGCATTTGCGGAAGACGGGGCGACTTGCCTAAAATTTTGCGCAATACCGGCATCACCAACACATAAAAAGTCGCATACGCCGACACCGGATTTCCGGGAAGCATAAAGATGTAGCACTCGCCAATTTTACCCCAACCAAAGGGTTTCCCGGGTTTAATCGCTAAACGCCACTCCATCAATTCACCAAGCTCGCGGATCGCTTTACTGACAAAATCCGCTTCCCCAACGGACGCGCCACCACTTAATAAAATAATATCGTTCTCTTTCGAGGCCGTTAAGAGATGCTCTTTCAGCGCCTCATATTCGTCTTTTAAAATGCCGCCATCACGGGGATTAAAATCGTTTTTCAGCCGCGATAATAATTGGTAACGGTTCGCATCGTGAATCTGATTGGCTCCCAAAGTTTCCCACGGCTCGCACAATTCATCACCCGTTGAAAAGACGGTTGCGCGCACTGCCGAGTAAACCTCAAGCTCGTACGCCCCTTGAGAAGCGCAGAGCGCAATTGCTGCAGGGTCGAGATAATGGTCTTTTTCAAAGAGCACATCGCCCGCTTTAATCTCTTCCGCTTGATAGCGTATATTTTTGCCGATCGCAATGGGCTTAGTCAGTTTCACCACCGTTTGATCACCCACCGTTTCAGTTTCCGTATGCTCTTGAATCACGACGGTAGTCGCGCCTTTTGGCGTTGGGGCACCGGTGAAAATGCGCGCTGCCTCTCCCTCTTTTAGTTCAAAATCGGCCGATCCGCCCGCCATAATGCGCCCCACTACCGGAAATTCAGTCCGCTCGCCGGTTGAATCACAAAGCGCATAGCCATCCATCGCACTATTATCAAAGGACGGCGTATCGTATTTTGCCACCACAGGCACCGCTAAACGGCGACCAGATGCCTCAAGCAGGGAGACTTTTTCGGTTTTTAAAGTGAGCTCGATATCGTCAAGCAACGTTTTAAGGGCAACTTCGTAATCTAATAACATCTCTATTCTCTCTCTAAAATCTGTAATTGATCGGCACTATTGCAATTGGTAAAGGCTTTCGCGTCGCTCGCCTCATCAAACGGACACACTTTGGCACCAAGATATTCTAGCAAACCGCGAATGCGCAATTGACGCTGATCGAGTAATTGATTCACATAATGGAGCTGCTCAATGCGCGCCACAAAATAACCATATTGATCGCGCCCACCGGCAGTTGGATAGGCGGCATTCAGGTTGTTTTTTTCGGCAAACTCAATTAAACGCTCCGTCATATTAAGCGGAATAAGCGGCCCATCACAACTTGCAAGCTGCAACCATCCGCGCTTTGGCAGATGCGGTAGTGCTGAGGCAATCCCCGCAAGGGGCCCAAGTCCTTTTACCGCCGGAGTATCTTCCACCACCGGGAAACCAAAGACACGATAAGTTTCCAAATCAGCATTTGCGGAAATCACCAAAGAACCCACTTGAGGCATTAATCGACGAATCACATGAGCAACAAGGGGCTCACCTTTAAAGGTTACCAGCCCCTTATTTTGATAATTCATGCGCCGCCCTTCCCCACCCGCAAGCAGGAGCGCGACGCGCGGTTCAATGTGATCCACCGAATTGCCGAAATCAAAGGAATCCCGGGAATCAAGAAAATCCAGATCCGCCATCTTAATCCTTTTTCGCCCACCGCTCAGCACGCTCAGCATCAGAGGCTTTCGCTTCCACCCACGCGCTTTGTCCGTCATCAAAATGCTCTTTTTTCCAGAACGGCGCATTGGTTTTAAGGTAATCCATAATAAATTCTGCCGCTTCAAAGGCATCTTTGCGATGTTTTGAAGTGACCATTAAAAGAACAATGGGATCGTTCGCTTCGAGCCTTCCGACTCGATGGATCACCGTGCACCCTTCAATCTCCCAGCGTTTATCCGCTTCATGAATAATCCGCTCGATCTCTTTTTCAGTCACCTTCGGGAAATATTCAAGTTCAAGGGCATTAAGTGCAGAATCATAATCAAATTCCCGCACCATGCCTTGAAAGGTCACGAGCGCACCAACGCTTCCGGAGACTTCAAGCAATTGTTTCTCTTCAAATGGCGCATCGTAGGATGCTTCCTGCACCACCACTTTGATCGATTGAATCGCCATCTTAACCTCCCGTTACCGGAGGAAGTAACGCAACTTTATCGCCGGCTTTAATCTCTACATCGCCAAAATGAATCTCTTCATTAACCACAACGCGGAAGATATTATTCGGCGCTAGAGTCGTTTCCCACAGCTCGCCACGGGTACGCAGCGTCTCTAAAAGCGCTTCACTACTTCCCACCGTCCACTCGAGCGTTTCATCGGCAACGCCAAGCGTCTCTTTTAAAAAGCCAAAATAAGTAATTTCAATCATTGTTCGTCTCTCCTTGATCTCTCACCATAACGAATTGTCGTGACGAGCACGAGCGAGATCGCAAATATGAACCCTGCACTTCCAATAATCGCAGG
>JAAZCI010000161.1 GCA_012513365.1 Lysobacteraceae bacterium | reverse complement strand
TATCGATCTTTGCACTCGTATTTGTCGCTATTATCGTGATGCATTGGATCATTCTCGTCGCGCAATATTCAATCGCGGGAATGGTCTCAGGTCGTTCACCGTTTGCGCTGATTAAAACTATGCTTCCGGCTTATTTTACTGCCGTGGGTACACAATCTTCAGCAGCGACAATTCCGGTAACCCTGCGTCAATCGATTGAAGCAGGCGCGAGCGAGCGTGTTGCGGGCTTTACCGTTCCGCTTTTTGCAACGATCCATCTCTCAGGCAGTATGGTAACGCTTGTCACCTGTTCCGTTGGCGTTCTACTTCTTAATGGTATGCCCGTTGATTTCCCCATTTACGCGAAATTTATCTTCTTATTAGCCTTAACCATGGTGGCTGCCCCTGGCGTTCCCGGCGGCGCGGTGATGGCAGCTCTTGGTATTTTAGCGAGCGTCCTCGGCTTTACCGATACCATGCTTGCCCTCATGATGGCGCTCTACCTTGCTCAAGATAGCTTTGGGACCGCAACCAACGTCACAGGTGACGGCGCGCTCACCCTTATCGTGGATAAAATTGGCGATAAAGAGACCTCAAGCGAGATCAACACCGCACAAAATACCGGCGCGTAAGTAGCCTTATCTCTTTAGTCTATCCCTTTGGTCTACATTTGACTAAACAAAGAAAAAGACCTTAAGTCATGCCTTTAAAAGGAGCAAACTTAAGGTCTTTTTTATGCCCATACCAATAGGGCCCTTGAGCGGTAATCACTCATCCATCATCACCTCGATTAAACCCCTTCACAATTGGCGGTGAGGATTCTCTCCATTTTTCGGCTATTTCTGCTAAAATCAGCACTTGTGCCACATTTTTTCATGATTCATAGGGAGACCCTTCATAGATGACAGAGATTTCTCTCGTCCTAGGCTTTGATTACGGCGAGAAAAATATTGGTGTTGCCTCAGGCAATGCGATTACTGGTACGGCGCAGCCCGTTACGATCTTAAAATCAACCCACGGCGAACCCGATTGGAGTGAGGTAGAAGCGCTGATCAAAGAGTATACGCCCGATGCGTTTATTCTCGGCATTCCCTTTACCAAAGATGGGACGGAAACCGATCACATCAAAAAGATTCGTAAATTTGGCAATCGCCTGCATGGCCGTTTTGGACTGCCGGTCTTTGAGGTGGATGAGTCGCGCTCTTCGATGGAGAGTGAGGCATTTTTAAAACCCTCGCAGCGAAATAAAAAAGGCCAGCTCGATGCGATCTCGGCCGCCATTATTATCGAACGTTGGTTCTCCCCCTTTTGAGGCCGCCATCAAAACCGATGCCCCATCTTTATTGTCTATGTTGCTTTAGGATCTCATGCTAACCACTTTGCTTTGGGTATTAACCCCGCTCTTTCTTGGCTTTGCGCTCTATATTCAAAACCCGCCCATCTTAAAATTTGTCGATAAGGGCTTGATGATTCTCATCTACTTTATCCTCTTTATTATGGGGCTCAATCTCTCAGTGATGGAAAATCTACTGGCTGAACTCACCAGCATCGCCGGGAAAACGGTGCTCTATATTGTGATGATTCTCGGCTGTAATATGGCTTTTTTCTACATCATCGATAAATATATTCCGCTACGGGTTAAGCAAACTTCAAATTATAAACCCTCGAAACTCGAGCTCGTATTAAACGCCGGGAAACTCCTCGGCTCCATTATTTTAGGCTTAATATTGGGCGTTTTTGTACAACGCTGGGGGCTTTTAAGTCACAGCATGATGAAGGCAACGGCTGACCATACCGGGCAGATCGCGCTGATGATTTTGCTCTTTTTCGTCGGGATTCAACTTCGCAGTAATGGGATTAGCCTTAAAGCGGTTTTCCTCAATCGCTATGGCATTATTTTAAGCGTCGCACTCATTATCTCCTCATTTTTAGGCGGCATGTTAGCGGCGCTAATGAGCGGTGCCGATCTTATCCAAGGGCTTGCCATTAGTTCTGGCTTTGGCTGGTACTCTCTTTCCGCGAGTGTCCTGCAAAAAGGATTTGGCCCAACCGTCGGCAGTATTGCTTTTTTTAGCGACCTCTTTCGCGAATTTTTCGCCTTTGCGGTAATCCCCATTATGATGCGCCGATACCCCCTTTCAGCCATTGGCTCAGGTGGAGCAACCTCTCTAGATTTTGTGCTTCCCGTGATTCAAAAATCTGGCGGGATTCGCGTGGTGCCGATTGCTATTAGTTTTGGATTTATCATCAATATCATCTCACCCATTTTGCTCGCATTTTTTGCAAGTTTAGGGAGTGCAGGCTGATGCGCAAATAGTAGATAAAGATTCGCTGTCTAGTAACCCCATTTTGATCAACTCTTAAGGGGATAGAACGGCGAGCGTACGCGAAATGTGCTACCCTTTTTATCATTCTTTTAATCCTTAGATTTTGAATATCATGAAAAAAATTCTGCTTGTTAAAACCTCTTCCATGGGCGATTTAATCCACTGTTTTCCTGCACTTACCGATCTTAAAGCCCATTTTGGCGACGAGCCCTTTGAGCTCACATGGGTGGTTGAAGAGAGTTTTCAAGACATTCCACTTCTCCATCCTGCAACGACAAAAATCATTCCCGTTGCGATGCGCCGTTGGCGAAAAGCGCTATTAAGCCCTAAAACATGGCGCGAATATGGTGCCTTTAAAAAAGCTATGCGCGCCGAAAAGTGGGATTATGTGATCGATGCTCAAGGATTATTAAAAAGCGTTTTTTTAGCAAAAAAAGCGAAACAGCCCATTCATGGCTTTAATGAAAAGAGCATTCGCGAAAAGGCGGCCGCTCGATTTAATACCTATCAATATGAGGTCAAATGGCTTAATGGTGCCATCGCACGCGCGCGTCTGTTATTTTCGCAGATTTTTGGTTACGATCTCACCCCGCAAATTGATTTTGGCCTGCCAAAACTTGAAAACAGCAATCCATTAACGCCGGATGAGCCCTTTGTCTCGCTTATTCATGGCACAAGTGCTGAGTCGAAAGAGTGGCCGGAAAAAGAGTGGATTGCACTCGGGAAATGGCTGCGTAAGAAGGGGCTCGTTTCGGTACTATTTTGGGGAAATGAACGGGAAAAAGAGCGCGCCGAACGCATGAGTCGTGAAATTCCTAAATCGGTAGTGGTTCCAAGACAATCGCTCACGGAAAGCGCTCATATTATCGCGCAATCGAAACTTGTGGTGGCGGTCGATACCGGCTTTGCCCATATCGCCAATAGCCAAGAATTACCGCTTGTGATGCTCTTTACTGATAGTAAACCGAGCCACGCCGGCGCAGTTCTCACCAAACATAATCGCCATGTAATCAATATGGGCGGGATTGGACGTGTACCAATGCTCGACGATGTGAAAAATGCCATTGATGCCTTCGATATTTTACCCAAATAACGCATCATCAAGCCCAAGGAGAGAGTATGCTGAGCCATTCATTATTGCCCTTGCCTCATTTACAAAAAAATCGGCAAAAACGTTCAGCGCTTCTCTCCTCTATTTTTTATATAACGCTTACAGCACCCTTATTAATCGGATCAATGTTAATTGGGCAGGCTGCAGCGCAAACACAGGCGCAGACACAAAACTTTAATCACGATCGTCCTACAGACAATCTCAATCCCATTGCGGACTATACTCACAATGAAACCAGTAGCGACCGAGTAAAACGCCCCGTCGTTCCTGCAAAACAAAGTGGCGAAGCAGTGGAGATTGAGATCTCGACTCAAGGGCTTGAAAATAATCCCGCGCTCTTAATGTCGCTCCTACAAACGGTGATTGCAGAAAATAATATCCCCGCGATGGGCGCGCTACTTCCCGCCTATAAACGCCTGCCCGAGCACTATCAAGACCCAATGCTGATCCACTATATGGAAGGGATGGTAGCAAAAGAGCACCTCGATTATTCAAAGGCGATCGCCCACTTTAATGCGATGCTCGAAGAGACGCCAGATCTCCCTAAAATTGAGGTTTCACTGCTTGAGGCCAATCTTGCCAATCGTGCTCATCGAGATGCGGAAGAAATCATTGAAAAGCTTGAGCGTTATCCGCTTGATGATGGGTCTCGCGAGGCGCTTCAATCCTATCAGGACTATATCAATAAACGGGAATCGTTTGAATTTGATCTTGGGCTCAATTATACGGAAGATCGGAATATCAATGGCGCACCGCCGATCGGCGCAAATGCCAATGGATTTGTCTCCATTACCGAAGCGGAATCGGCGCACGGGATATCCTATTTTTTCTCCGCTAAAAAAGATTACAACCTTAGCGGACAGCACTATTTCCGCACCAAAGGCGAGCTCTACGGGCAATATTATTGGGACAATCGCACCTACAATGAGGTTACTGCACGAGTTTACGCGGGTTACGGGTATCAAACCTTTGGTACATCGATTTTTGTCACCCCATTTTATGAAAAGCGCTGGTTTAGCCAAAAACCCTATGCCCACAGCGTCGGGTTACGAGTGAGCGTCGATCAGATGCTTTCGCCAAAATGGCAATGGATGAATATGGCAGAATTTCGCCACGAAACCTATGATCAGCAGCGGAATTTTTTAGATGGAGATCGCTTTATGATCGCCACCACCCTGCTTTACGCCCCGTCTAATGACCAATTTTTCTTTGCCGGGCTCGATTTTAGTAAAGAGTCCCCTAGTGATGAGTCGGACCAATATATTCGCCGGGGGATTCGTGTCGGTTGGGGAAAACAGTGGCCCAATGAATTTTCAACCAACGTGCAAGCGAGCTACGCCAAACGTGCCTATAAAGGGGAGGACATCACCCGAATTCAGCGCAGACAAGATGAATATACGCTCTCGCTCTCCGTGTGGAAACGCGATATCGAATTTTGGGGCATTACGCCAAAACTCTCTGTCAATTGGCAAAAAACCTCCGGCAATCACCCTCTCTATAATTACGACCGCTTTAAGTGGTATCTCGATTTTAGTCGCGCGTTGTAAAGAAAAAGGTCGCACAGAGCGCGCCAATAATGCCGCCTAGAAGATCGGCCACCGCATCAAATAGATCACCACTTCGGTCAAGCGTATAGTGCTCTTGCAGATATTCAGAGCCGGCGCTGCATATTACAAGAAACATAAAGAGTAAAAACCAACCCCATTTCCCGCGTGCATCAAAGCGAAGGAGCGGCCCTTTAAAGAGCGCTACTAATAGAAATCCTTCCACTGCAAACAGGGTAAAATGCACCGCTTTATCGAGATGCGGAATAATCAACGGCACCTCGGGAATCTCGCTTGCTGGCTTAAAAAGAGCGTACAAAATAAAGAGCGACCAGAGAGTTACGCCCATAAACCAGACGCCATTAGGCCAATTACGAAGACGATTTTTCCAATTCATCAATGCCGATTCCGTGATTAAAGGGGGGCTTTATTATAAATAATTATGCGAAAAGTGCCACTAAATAGAGAATCCCATTTAAAGAAGCGACGCCGACAATAACGCTCACAAAGACATTCTTCCACCAGAGATAACTGCCAAGCACAAGAAACATCGCACCAACTTTGGCAAAAATATCGGTCATGGAACTCTCGGGAATGGCGAGGCTATTTAAAATTAAAATCATCATCACACTGATGGGAAGCGCGAAATTAAGCGCCCGTAAAATCGGCGAATCGAGCCATTTAAGCGGGACAAGCGCGGGAAATGCACGAAGGAAAAGCGTGATTACACTCATCAAAAGCGCTGAGATAAACATTGCGGTTACAGTCATCGTCGTCATCTTATTTCTCCCCACCAAGCGCATCTTCGTTAAGTGATCCATCCCCATGATAGAGTGGCTGTTTACGCTCAAACAAAATAGCGCGCACTAAAATAATCGCAATCGACACCACAAGCGCCATAATCAGCACTGACTCCGGCAAAATCCAAAGCATAAGCAGAAACACCCCAAGCGCTAAAACGCTCGGCCACCACACCTTTTTCATCTTCACTTGTTCATACCATAAAATGACAAAGAGCGATGAGAGCGCAAAATCAAGATTTGGGATCAAACTGCCGATCCCCTCCCCTAAAATCACACCGGCAATGGTCGCGAGCACCCAATAGCTATGCACTAAAAAAGAGATCTTAAGAAAAAGCCCCTTCTGATCGCGCTTTGAGAGCGTCGTTAGGACGGAAAAGCCTTCATCGGTAAGGCAAAAATAGCAGTAGGTTCGTGCAAGACGATTTTTAGGGAGCGCATCAAGAAGTGGGAGACCATAAAAGACATGGCGAAGGTTAATGGTGAGCGTTTGGAGCGAAATCCCCATCACGCCGGCAGCCGCTTTTACCGCATCGATCATCGCATATTGCGCCGCCCCAGAGAGTGCGACGATACTAATCAAAATCGCAAGCCACCATGGAATGCCCGCACTTGTGGCTAAAATCCCAAATGCCATTCCCGCCGGCGCATAACCCATCGCAACCGGATACGTCACCTTTACGGCGCGTTTCCAGCTAAATTCATTCTCCACAGTATCCCCTTTGTGAGTTTTTTATAGACCGCATAAAGTAGGCAAAACCGCTTGGCTTCCCCTAATAATTGGTCGCTATTTTATTAAAATAATTATCTACAAATGTTGGTTCGTCTAATCGATCTCGCCAAGATAGCCTTTGAGATGATTCACCAGTTTTTCGGCCACTTGATTAACGCTTAGCTGATCGGCCTTTTCGTTTGCGATAAGATCGGCCATCTGCGTCATTTTAAGCCCCGCATACCCGAACGGATTGATATAGGTAAAGGGCGTTAGATCCATCTTCACATTGAGCGCAAGCCCATGATAGACCGCGCCATTTTTGATCCGAAGACCAAGGGAAGCAATTTTATCGCCCTCAACATAGACCCCCGGCGCATCTTCTTTACCGTACGCTTCAATACCATAATCGCTCAGCGTATCGATAATGCTCGCCTCAATCGAACGGACGAGGGAACGAATCCCAATTTTGCGTTTTTTGAAGTTAATCAGCGTATAGACCACCAGTTGCCCAGGACCATGAAAGGTCACCTGACCGCCACGATCGACACACACAATGGGAATCTCCGTAACATTTAGAATGTGTTCCGGCTTTCCCACCTGCCCCTGCGTAAACACTTGCGGATGCTCCACAATCCAAAGCTCGTCGACAGTCTCATCGGTACGAGTTTCGGTAAAGTGTTTCATCGCTTCAAACACAGGAAGATAATCGGCCAATCCTAAATATTTAACGTTCACACGGACAATCCTTGTAGTATGCTCAAACTAAATCATCTTTCGATCATATCGGGCTTTAGCGCGAAGATCAATCCTCAGAAGGCGACTTCGGCGTGCGTGGAAGAGCACGTTTATGGTGCGAGCGTTCATGCCAAAAACGGATCACTTCACGATCTTTCTCCGGCACCGATTCCCCATTTAAATGACGATTGAGCATTGCATAGGTTGTTCCCATCTCATCTTCATCGGTCTGCTCTTCCCAAAGGCCCGCTGAGGGTTTTTTATTAATAATCTCATCGGGAACGCCTAAAATCCGCGCGATGTCGTAAACCTCATCTTTATTGAGATGAAAAAGCGGCACAATGTCCACCCCGCCATCGCCATATTTAGTGAAATAACCGGTATACCACTCCACCGCATTATCAGTGCCGACGACGATCGAGTTTTTCGCCTGTGCAATGGTATAGAGCGTTGTCATCCGAAGGCGTGCACTGGTATTGCCAATTAAAACGCGCTGACGCTCAGGATCTGAATTGGTCATATACTCAGTTCCCGAGGCTTCAATTTCACTCATGAGCGCATGGTGCGTTGCGGTCAAATCAACAGTAATGGAGGGAAGGCCACACGCTTTCATCACCAATTCTCCGTCTTTTAAATCATTGGGGTGGCTCATGCACGGCATCATCACGCCTAGCGAGCGCTCGGGAAAAAACTTCGCTAACAGAAAGGCCACTACTGCCGAATCAACCCCGCCGCTCATACCAAACACAAAGTGCTCAGCGCCGCGATAATCAAGTTCAGTTTGCAACCAGTTTCCTAAATAATCGATATATTTTTCCACGAAACACTCCTTAAATGATTTTAATTACTCAGCATCCGCTGAATCGATGGGATATTCCACCACTTCTAAACGGGGATTGGGGCGCAAAATTCGGCCCGCTTTCGCTTGAGGCTCACCATCTAATAACACATTATCACCGGTGAAGCTGACATTCACTTTTAGAAGACTTGAGCCGACGCCATAAACATCCACCGGGGTGTTTTGCGCTTCAAATTCTTCAATTTTCTTAGGATTAAACCCGCCACTTACCACGATTTTTACATTGGTATAACCTTCCGCATCAAGCGCATCACGAAGCGCGCGAATCAAGGTTGGATTCGTGCCACGGGGATCAAAGGGACCCAATAGATGGGGATTGCGCATAAAGTATTGATCCACCATATTACCGGAGGTATCAACCCGCACCGCCACCAGTTTTTCACCAAAATGGCGCGCAACACGGAGCGAATCTTCGATCACATTATTATTGTAATCAACGAGCACCATGAGCTTATCTTCAGGGAAGGTTTCGTAATAGGCTTTCGCCGCTTCCAAAAGATCGCCATTAAAGAGCTGAATGAGCGCGTGCGGCATCGTGCCTAAGCCCTCTTTGCCCCACCACTCATTCATCGCATGGGTCGCTTGCGCACTTGAGCCGCCGATATAAGCTGAATAACCATCGCCCGCTTGTTGCCCGAAATGATCGTCACGGTCGCCCATAAAGATTACCTCTTTATCGCCCGCCGCTTGAACCACGTCATGCACATTGGTGGCAATGGAGGTTCTGCGCGCTAACAACCCATCAATTAAGCCTTCAAGAAAGCCAAATTTTTGGTAATTTCCGGTAATCGATAAGACGGTTTCGTACGCCCCAATTTTATCGCCATCATTGAGTGCTTTAATTTCGAGCGTTTCAGGCGAATCGGCGAAAGTGTGAAGCAGCGCAATAGCCTCGTCGATGCCACATAGGACAACGTCATCATGACGCTGGAAAAACTGCATCGTCACCTTTTTATCTTCACGATAGCGTCGCGCAATTTCAGCGGTTTTTAAAAAGTAAACTGCGGAAAACCAGCCCTCTCCAATCCTCTCATCAAACTTGAACGTTTTATTGGTCAAACGTTTGATTTTTCCCTGTTCCTTTAGGTCGAACTCTTTTACGGTGTGATTATTTTTTTGAGACATCTTACGTTCCTAGATGAATTTTATATTTTAAAGTTGCCCTTCGTCTTCGAGGACGCCGTGACCACTTGGCCGTTATAAACCCGATAACCCGTCCTAAAATGGATTATAAATTTATAATATCGTTAATATACTACCCTATTTATTTCCATATATTAAGCCTCATTTTTAGCGCACTATGCCCATTTTCCCTATAAATGCTCAATTTGAGGATAAGTCGGCCATAAAATTAATCGAGCTTTTATCAAAAAGTGGATATAATAATCGCTCTCGGTCCTCATTTTGACACACTTTTAACGGATAACGCGATGCAAGACCTACAAAATATCTACCCGCTTCATGTGATTGAACTTGAAAATGATCAACTCAACCTTTTTTTTGACGCAGATCTACAATATGAGCTCTTTGAAGATGCCGAAAAGGAACATTCAGGCTATGCATGGATCGATATTATTGAGCTTTTCTTAGAAGATAACTTTCCCGATTTGATGGGCGAATTTGATTACGACCCAGAAGCGGATACCTGCTCACTTCGCGGGAATTTTGATGAGATGAAATACTTTATCTTAGAATTTCGCGCGATGATGTTTGACGATGTTCAATTGCGTGATTATATCGAACGCCTCTAAACGAGCATCTCTCTCAAATCCAAGCATCAAAAAAAGCGAGCCTTAACTGGACTCGTTTTTTTAATTCGAAACACTAAACCTTGGGGTTTCAGTCGAAAACACTAATCTAAGCGCGCTTTATCCGCCGTTTCCATACGTTTAAGCTCACTCTCTAAATTCTCAATCTCCCCGACTTCCGGAGCGAGATCTGGGCGATCTTGCATAATGGCCGCCGGCGTTACGCTTCCTTGGATGGTGCAGGTAATCCAAAGTTGATTGGGATGATCGGGAAGGCGCTCAATAAAAAAGCCTTTTTCCATCACCCCTGACGGTGTTAAAATCCCCGCCATATCGATGGGATTATCTTTCCACGGTTCATTCCCGCTTCGGCGCACCCACTCACCACCACTCCACGATTGATCGGGGCTCGTCTCACGCCATGCAAGGTTTGGAAGCGCTGCTTTCACCTCATCAAAATTGTTCTCCGCTAAAAAACCCCAAAAGTAGAATTCACCGAGCTCAAATCCACGCAGATCAATATAGCGATCGTAATAGGCAATAAGCGAGAGGCCTTTCTCTTTAATCGGTGTGTTAAAACGATAGACCGACGCTTCATCTTCTGAAAAACGATCTTCTACCGCAAACCACGCAACGCCGCCCGCCTTATCAGAACGCACAAAACCCGGCTCCGCACTTCCCTTTTCATATAAGGAATTGAAAAAGCGCTGATCGCAGGCACTCATCTCGTCAATCAGCGTCCCTGCATTGGCCCATGTAAAAACGCCACACCCCAGTAATATCCATTGTTTTAGTCGCATGTCGGTTCCTTTTTGTTTTTGATCATCGCCGATTTCATCATAAATCAATCATGAATTAATTATGAATCGATTTCGCGATGGAGTATCCCTCTACTTTATCAAACTCTTAGGCACTTCGAGTAATTAACTTAGTGGCTTAAATTCATTGCTTAAATTCAAGGCGTTAGCTTGAATCTTTGATTTTTATCAATTATCCTTAACGAATCACTTCGATTGACGCTCGCACGATGCGTCATCAATCGCTCAATCCACCTCAATCCCCGCTTATTGACAAGGAGCTTACATGATTGCCTACTCGATTTTAGATCTTGCGACCGTTTACCAAAACCAAACCCCACGCGATGCATTTTTACGCTCAAAAGTGTTAGCCCAGCAGGCGGAAAAAGAGGGCTATACCCGCTTTTGGGTTGCCGAGCATCACAATATGGTCAATATCGCAAGCAGTGCTACAACGGTATTAATGGGCTATCTCGCGGAAAATACGAACAGCATTCGCATTGGCTCTGGCGGGGTGATGATGCCAAACCACGCGCCACTTATGGTTGCGGAAAGTTTTGGTACGCTTGAATCGCTCTATCCTGGGCGAATCGATTGTGGACTCGGCCGCGCGCCGGGGACTGATCAAAAGACAACCTTTGCCCTTCGCCGTGATCCTCATAGAGCCCTTGAATTTCCTGATGAAGTCCGCGAACTGCAGAGCTATTTTAATCCGGCCATGAGTACCGCGTATGACCCTTCAATTCAAGCGATTCCGGGGCGGGATCTCGATATTCCCATCTATATTTTAGGTTCAAGTCTTTTTAGTGCGGGACTTGCCGCAGAGCTTGGACTTCCCTATGTCTTTGCCGCCCACTTTGCTCCCGATCATCTTATTCAAGCAATTGAAACCTACCGCCGTAAATTCAAACCATCAAACGCACTCGAAAGCCCCTATGTGATCGTCTGTATGAATGCGATTGTTGCCGAAAGTGACCGTGAAGCCCATCGCTTATTTACCACCATGGAGCAGAGTTTTACCAATCTCGTTCGCGGTACTATAAAGCTCTCGCCTCCGCCCGTAGATGAGATGGAATCGGAATGGAATATCGTGGAAAAGGTGCATGTTAATCGGATGCTGCGCTATTCTGCGGTGGGTGGCGAGGAAAATGTTCGCCTTAAATTAAAGGATGTCCTTCGTCAAACGAAAGCCGATGAGCTGATGTTTACCTCGGCAATTTTTGATGAAACGGCGCATTTAGACTCCTATCGCCGCCTTGCTGAAATTATGCAAACGCTTTAGTGGATACGCTTTTTTGAGGATAAAGAAACATCAAATCAGCGTATTGTAAAGATTGTTAAGCGAGTAGCATTTAAGGGGCGCTTTTTCAGTGGTAATTTCCCTAAAACCCCGTATACTCTCCTATCGGGTTTGATCTATATCAATCACTTTACTAGGAGAATAATAATGAGTGCAACCATGATTATCACCATCGTTGGTATGTTACTTCAATTTGCAATCGCAGGCGGTCTTGTCTACTTTTTCCTCGCACAAAGCAAAAAGAAGAGCGGCGAGAAGTAAATTATTACTTCGCCCCTGAGATACAACAACGACTCACAACGTAAAAAGACACGCTTCGAAGGATTCGGCGGGTCTTTTTTTATCGGCCAAATATTCTTATAATGCTCCCATGATTACGCGCTATCTTCTCATTATTGCGGGGTTTATCTCGCTCATATTAGGGCTGATTGGATCGGTCTTACCGCTGCTTCCAACCACGCCTTTTTTGCTCTTGAGTGCGTATTTATTTGGGAAAAGTTCACCCCGCTTTCACGCTTGGCTCCTCAATCATCCCTATTTTGGCGAATTTATCCGCGATTATCTGATCCATAAAGGAATTACCAGACGCCGTAAGATCCGTATCTATCTCATCTTGTGGGCAGCGATGATCCTTAGCATGTTGATCGCGCGTAACGGCGTTGTCACACTCATCTTAATTGTGACAGGACTTTCCGTTTCTTACTTTATTCATACGCGAAAAACCTTACCCTAACAGCCTATTCAACGAAAGTTTTTATGTAACAGGACTCTTTTTGAAGTGTCACAATCCCGTCATATTCCTTTTTTATACTCAACGTAGATCAAAAATCCTTAAATCAAAACCTTAAATCTAAATCACGTTTATCAAACGAAAAGGAAACAGTATGACTTCATTAAAAAAACTCACTTCAGCCATCCTTTTAAGCGGTGCGATTATGAGTGGTGCAGCCGTTGCACAAGATGTGTCAATCACCGGTGCGGGCGCATCATTCCCAGCGCCTGTCTATGCAAAATGGGCCGACGAATATAATAAAGAGACCGGTAAACGCATTAACTATCAATCGATCGGATCCTCAGCGGGCGTTAAACAGATCACCGCAAAAACCGTTGATTTTGGTGCATCCGATGCGCCATTAAGTGACGCGGATCTTAAAGAGAAGGGATTAGTTCAATTCCCAACGGTCACGGGCGGCGTGGTGCTTGCGATCAACGTTGAAGGCATCAAATCCAATGAGCTCGTTCTTGACGGGAAAACCTTAGGCGACATCTTCCTCGGCAAAATCAAAAAATGGAACGATGAAGCGATTCAAACCTTAAACCCGAACGTAAAACTCCCCGATCAAGCGATCTCAGTTGTGCGCCGTGCAGACGGTTCAGGGACCTCATTTATCTTCACCACCTACCTCTCGAAAGTTAACAGCGACTGGAAAGACCAAGTGGGTGCAGGCTCAACCGTAAACTGGCCTACCGGTATCGGCGGGAAAGGTAACGACGGCGTGACTGCATTCGTTCAACGTGTAAAAGG
>JAAZCI010000160.1 GCA_012513365.1 Lysobacteraceae bacterium | reverse complement strand
CCGTTCTGCATAATCGGTTAAAAGGAATTTATCTATTAAATGAAACCGATGAGACGGTGCAAGTTGAGGTGATGGGCGGTGAAAATTGGCATGAATGGGTGACCTATGCGCTTAAAAAAGGCTGGCATGGGCTTGAGCCGTTAGCGCTTATTCCTGGGACTGTTGGCGCCTCTCCGGTACAAAATATTGGGGCTTACGGTTATGAAGTGGGCGAATTTATTGAAACGGTGAAGGCCTTTGATTTAACGGAATATCGTGAGATTGAGTTTACCCGCGAGCAGTGCGAGTTTAGTTATCGGGATAGTCTTTTTAAGATCAATCGTGGCCAATATCTCATCACGAGCGTTGTGTTTAATCTTAAAAAATCCAAAGCGGTTGAGATTCGCGATCCGGGGGGTCAGCGCTATCTTGAGGCGGAGGGGATTGAGGAGCGGACGCCTTTTACCATCTATAGCGCGGTGATTGCGATTCGCCGTTCAAAACTGCCCGATCCGAAAGTGATTGGTAATGCGGGGAGCTTTTTCAAAAATCCGATTATTTCAAACTCAACGTGGCGACTTTTATTAACTCACGAGCCGGACTTAGTTCATTATAAAACGGCCGATGACCGGATTAAGCTGGCGGCGGGGCAATTGATCGATCTTGCGGGTTTTAAAGGTGCGCGTGAGGGCGATGCCGGCATGTATGAGAAGCAGGCGCTCATTTTAGTTAATCACGGTAATGCAAGCGGCGAGGCGCTCTATCAGTTCTCTGAGAAGGTTGCCGATGCGGTTGAGGCTCGATTTGGCGTCCGTCTTGAGGCGGAACCTTTAATAATTCGATAAATCCCAGTATACTTAGCGGGTAAATTTTAAAAAAGGAGCATCATTGTGCGTTTAAAATCTTTCCAAAAATTCTTCATGATGCTTGCGTGTCTCTTTGCATTTAGCGTTGCGCAAGCTGCAGAAACACCCGATGGCGTCATTCGCGCGACCTCAGATGAGATGATTTCAGCGTTAAAGCAAAACAAAGCGACGTTAGAAAAAAATCCTGAGAAGGTCTTTGATCTGGTTGAAAAGATCTTAGTGCCCCGATTTGATTTTGAGACCATTTCACAGTGGGTCATGGGTCGTTCATGGCGAAATGCAACGCCGGCGCAGCGTACGGAATTTACCACCGAGTTTAAAAGACTCTTAATTAATGCCTATGCTGGTGTATTACTCGATTATACCGACGAGAAGATCAATATTTTACCGCTTCCACGCGGTGCAGCATCGCGCGATGATTTAACGGTGCGTTCTGAGATTGTTTCCAAAGGCAAAGAGCCTGTTGCGATCAATTACGCGATGATCAAAGATCAAAAAGGACGTTGGATGGTCTATGATGTGAGCGTTGAAGGCGTGAGCATTGTGACAAGCTATCGTTCAGAGATTCGTGAGCTTGTGGCATCGCAAGGCATCGACGGGATGATCAAAACCATTAAATCAAAAAATAGTGGTAAATAGACGAGTCGATCGTATTCGATAAAAGATTGAGAAGTCCTGAAGCGGTTATGGTTATTGATAGGGTTTCTCAATTTTTAATGTGTTGAATGTCATTAAAGTAAAGATTAAGCGGAGAGCAGTATGAGTGAGCATTGTGTGGCAAACGGGCAGGGCCGATATGCGTTATCAGGGGTATTTACCAAAGAGACCATTCCGGCACTTGAGCGTGACATCGCGCCTAAATTTTCACGGGAAGCGCCTGTGACGCTCGATCTTTCTGGCATTAATGATTGCGATAGTGCCCTTGTGGCGCTTTTAATTGAGTGGAAGCGTGATTATCCTGAAATTCAGCTTGAAGCGGCGACTGATCGATTAATGCGATTACTCCATATGTATCAAGTAGAAAGCTACTTTTTTGACGAAAATTTAAAATAAATTGCTTAAAGATCCGTCACAATCTTGACGAAATCGAAAAAGAATATATAATAACTCTCATTCAATTACGCGGGAATAGCTCAGTTGGTAGAGCACAACCTTGCCAAGGTTGGGGTCGCGAGTTCGAGTCTCGTTTCCCGCTCCAAATATTGGCTGGATAGCAAAATGGTTATGCAGCGGATTGCAAATCCGTAGACGCCAGTTCGATTCTGGCTCCAGCCTCCATTTAAATTGTGTTAGTTATATTTCTATGGTGACCTATATTGGTTTCCTGGCAATAAACTATTGTGAACCGTGTCAGGTCCGGAAGGAAGCAGCACTAGCAAGAGGGTTGTGTGTCTAGGGTCGGCTGATATGGGTCATCACCATTTTTGGGGAAATATAAATTGGAATTATCATGACACATCAAGTCTTAGCCCTTAAGTGGCGTCCTCGCGATTTTCATGAAGTAGTCGGCCAACCTCACGTAGTTAAAGCACTTACCAACGGCCTCGATAATAATCGCCTCCATCACGCATTTTTATTTACGGGAACCCGCGGTGTCGGGAAGACTACGCTTGCGCGTATTTTTGCGAAATCACTCAACTGTGAACGCGGCGTGTCATCAGAGCCTTGCGGCGAATGCTCGATTTGTCAGGAAGTCGATCAAGGCAATTTTGTTGATCTAATCGAGATTGACGCAGCGTCCCGTACAAAAGTCGAAGACACGCGTGAAATTCTTGATAATGTCCAATATGCGCCAACGCGCGGGCGTTATAAAATCTATCTCATTGACGAGGTGCACATGCTCTCCAATAGTAGCTTTAATGCACTACTTAAAACGTTGGAAGAGCCCCCTGCACACGTTAAATTCCTGCTCGCGACCACTGATCCACAGAAATTGCCGGTTACGGTATTATCGCGCTGTTTGCGTCTGCAACTTAAAAAGATCGATGTTCCCACCATTGAAAAACAACTAACCCTGATCCTAAAAGCGGAAGATGTGGCTTTTGAGCCCCAAGCGGTGACGCTAATTGCGCAAGCGGGTGAAGGGAGTATGCGCGATGCGCTCTCGATCCTTGATCAAGCGATTGCTTATACTAATTCAAACATTACTGCGGCTGCGATTCGCGATATGCTCGGATTAATTGATGATCAGCATATTAATCATCTGTTAAATGCATTGGCAACTCGTGATACGAACGAGGTTTTAGCTGTTTCGCAGAGATTGGAAGCGTTTGGACTTGATTATCATGCTCTCTTAGAGGATCTAATTACGGCATTCCATCGGTTAACCTTATTGCAAATTAACCCCGATATGATGGCGTACGATATTGAAGATCGTGAGCTCTATCTCGCGCTTAAAGACCAATTTAGTGCAGAAGATTTACAGCTCTTTTATCAAGTTGCACTCCACGGACGTCGTGATCTTCATCTGCATCCAAATGCCGGTTTAGGCTTTGAAATGACATTGCTCCGTATGCTGCTTTTCTCGCCGCTCTCTGAGCGTCATATGAAAGCGGTGCAAGCAAAGGCTGATTCGGCTGAAAGCGCAAAAAAAAAAGTAACGCCGATCGCGCCATCGAGTGATTTATCTCAAACATCTCAAGTATCTCAGTCACCTCAAAAGATTGAGGTTGTTGAAGAGATTAAAGATGCTTCCAGTCCTGTACAAAAAAACTCACCAGTATCTTTAACGCCTCGCAAAAAAGCTGAGATTGAGCAATTTGCGGCAGAGCTTTCTGATCCGATGAAGCGTCTTGAAGAGACAGCCTCTGATCATGAGGATAATACTGATAATGCACCGTCTTGGGATCTGCCTCCGGTGGAATCTTATGATCAGCAAGAAGCGGTTCAAGATTCATGGATTGAGCCAGAAAAAATTGATGCGCCAAAGGAAGATGAATCCAGCAAGGAAGACGTGGTAATCGTCGAAGCTTCCGACGCCACCGACGAATCCTCTGAAGAGACTATCGATGAAGCTTCATCAAATGAAGAGAGTTCGAGCGAATCCCCAAAAACTATCACCAGTGCGATGCTGACTAATAATGATGCATGGCTTCAGATGGTGAGTGAATTGCAGCTTGAGAGTGTATTGCGCGGGATTGCCTCGACGCTTGCATTTGAGCATTTTGAAAATGGCGTATTAAAATTACAGCGTGCGGAACAGGATCGTGTTTTTAATGTAAATGAGGCGGGAATGCGTCTCAGTATGGCGATTTCCAATTATTTGGGTGAAAAAGTTCGTTGTGAACTTGAGTATGTTAAGCATGCCAGTGAGCTTGAGGAAGAGACGCTCTATGAGCGAACCGACCGAATTAATGCTGAGAAATATGAGGAAGTGAAAGAGGCTTTTTCACGGGATCCGATCGTGCGCTACATTGTCGATGAGTGTCAAGGAAAGCTGTTTGAGAAGACAATTAAGATGACGGAGTAGGGTGTTTTACGCTACACTAAGACGTTCATAATTTTTGATTATTTTTAGATGAGATACAATTTATTCATCGTTCAACGATCAATCAGTTAAGGAGATCATTATGTTTAAAGGCGGTATCGCTGGAATGATGCAAAAAGCGCAAAAAATGCAACGCGACTTAGAGAAAGCGCGTGAAGCTTTAGCGGAAGTTTTTGTTGAAGGGGAAGCAGGGGCTGGATTAGTTAAAATCGAGATGAGCTGTCGTCACGTGGTGCGCTCAATTCGCATCGATGACTCACTCTTTGAAGATGATAAAGAGATGCTTGAAGACCTTCTAGGTGCGGCGTTTAATGATGCGCTTCGTAAAGTTGAAGCAACGGCGGAAGAGCAGATGTCAGAAGTGACAGGCGGTTTAAATCTTCCTCCTGGAATGAAAATTCCTGGCCTATAATTGGCCGATTGATTTGAGATTAAATGCATCAATTTTGAGCAAAAATTGGTGCGTTTTTGACTTAAATAACCCTCTTTTGCTCTCACCATCGTGTAAAAAGATCATCGAAACGTGTTTCCAAAAACCTTACAAACTTTAATTGATGCGCTTCGCGTATTGCCTGGAGTTGGGCAAAAAAGTGCTATGCGAATGGCGCTCTATCTGTTAGATCGCAATCCAGAAGGCGCGCGAAAATTGCAAGCGTCGATCGGACTTGCGCTTGAAACCATCACCAAATGTACGGTGTGTCGTAATTTAACGGATCAGCCGGTCTGTGCCCATTGTTTGGATGAAAAACGCCAAAACGGGCAGATCTGTGTGGTTGAAAATCCAAGCGATGTCTTTGCGCTCTCACAAAGTGTGGCCTATAAAGGGCGTTATTTTGTGCTCTACGGACGGTTATCGCCCCTTGATGGAATTGGGCCTGAAGAGCTTGGATTATCACTTTTAGAAGATCACCTTAAAACTGGCGATGTTACCGAGCTTATTTTAGCAACCAACTCGACGGTTGAAGGGGAAGCAACGGCCTATTATATTGATGAATTGGCCGAACCGTACGGTGTTAAAGTGACGCGAATCGCGCATGGTGTTCCGCTCGGAGGTGAGTTAGAATACCTAGATGGAGGGACATTATCCCACGCCTTCAATGCAAGGCAGAAATTTTAGGAGGACGAAGATGAGTACAATTTTTGGTAAAATCGTGCGCAAAGAGATTCCCGCCGATATCGTGTATGAAGATGAGGATGTCTTAGCGTTTAACGATCTTGCGCCTCAAGCGCCGATCCACGTATTAATTATTCCTAAAAAAGAGATTGCAACCATCAATCATATTGCAGCAGATGATGCTGAATTGATGGGAAAACTCTTTTTAGCCGCGCAAAAAATCGCGAAAAAACTTGGCGTAGCCGACAATGGTTACCGCTTAGTCTTTAACTGCAATGAAGATGGTGGGCAGACGGTCTATCACATTCATATGCATTTTCTTGCAGGGCGCGCGCTGAGCTGGCCTCCGGGTTAGTTTTTAGCGTTACAAACCCTCTAAAAACCTTTCTCACCAACGTGGGAGAGGTTTCTTTTTTTACAGACATTATGAGAATTTAGTAGAAGTTTATGGCATCCGTTTCAGAACGCAAATTACAAAAACGCCTCCGCCGTCAAGTCGGTACGGCCATTATGGATTATCAAATGATCGAAGAGGGTGACCGCATCATGGTCTGCCTCTCAGGGGGAAAAGATTCCTACACCTTGCTCGATCTCCTTTTACAACTCCAAAAGAAAGCGCCGGTGAATTTTACTCTTACCGCGGTTAATTTAGACCAAAAACAGCCCGGATTTCCAGAAGAGGTTTTGCCTACATATCTGCAGAGTTTGGGCGTTGATTATCATATTATTGAGCAGGATACCTATTCGGTGGTAACGAGCATTATTCCTGAAGGGAAGACGATGTGCAGTCTCTGTTCTCGTCTTCGCCGCGGTGCGCTCTATACCTATGCGAAAGAGCATGGATTTACCAAAATTGCGCTCGGGCATCATCGCGATGATATTGTTGAAACGCTCTTTATGAATATGTTTTTTGGGGGTACATTAAAAGCGATGCCGCCGAAATTAAAAAGCGACGATGGCGAGAATATTTTGATTCGTCCACTCGCCTATTGTGCCGAAAAAGACATTATTAAATATTCTGCACTGAAAGAATTTCCGATAATCCCCTGTAATTTATGTGGCTCGCAAGAGGGGTTACAGCGTCAGGAAGTTAAAAAGATGCTCGCTGAGTGGGAAGTGCGTTTTCCAGGGCGGATTGATCAGATTTTCCGCTCCATTCAAAATGTAAAACTCTCACAATTAGCAGATCGTTCGCTCTTTGATTTTGACCAGTTCACAACCTCCGATCAATATGTGAAATCGGACGATGTGGGCAATCAATCGGCCGGTAATTTGGGTGATAGAGCGCCTTATCAGAGTGCACAGCAGACCATTCAGTTTTATCCAGGTACAGCGTCGCTAACGGCATCAGTGCAAGATGACGATGAAGGGGATGAGCTTGATGAGAGTGATGTAAGAGAGAAAGGTTGGTTTTAATCCTCACCATCAAAAGCCCGATTGAGTGTTCTGTAATAGGCTCACCATCGGGCTTTTTTAATGGGTTGAATAAAATAGAGCTGTTTGAGTGCGGCGACTTACATTTACGCCAAGAGAAGATACCAGCCGGCAACGGTTAGAAAGGAGATGGGAATTCCGATCGCGGTTAAGAGGTTGGAAAGCTCGGGTTCTAAATTTTTCTCCATGGCAATAATCGTCGCTAATACCATCGGCGCCATCCCTGTTTGCAGCACAATAATGAGATTAACCTCGTGAATGCTTGATTGATAAATTCCTGTTAACAGCGCGAGGGCAATTGCGGGAAGAATAATCAGTTTAGCGACAAGGCCAACCGCAAGGGGTTTGAGTAATCCCCATTGACTGGGAAGACGTAAACTTGCGCCAACACTAATCATCGTTAGCGGGGTGAGAAGCGCGCTAAAGGTCTCTAAGGTATGCTGGACAACGGGCGCGTAGGGAATGCTAAATCCTTTTAAAATAAAGGCAATGATAAGTGCTTGAATTGGGGTGAAGCGTAGTAATCCCTTCATATTCTCTTTAAGGCTTAAAGATTTTCCGGTATAAAGATCGGCCACAAAAGCGCCAACGGTAAAGAGTAAAATAAAGTTGGATTGATCGTAAAAAATCGCATATTCGAGGAATTGATCGCCCATCAGTGCGGTAATGAGCGGGAAGCCGACAAAAGAGGTGTTGCCCGTTCCTACCATTAAAATTAGACAGCCAATCACCGTTTTACTCATCGGAATGATTAAATTGATGAGATAGACGAGTGCAATCACAAATAAAAAGAGAATCCAAGGCGCGGCGATCGGTAAAATCGCGTCCATGGTAAAGGGCTGGCTATGAATTTTATCGAGAATCAGCGCAGGCAGAGCAATGCGAATCGCCACCAAATTAAGCGATGCGATAAAGTCTTGCCGCGAGCGAACATAGAACGTGAGAATTTTACCTGCGAGCAGGCAGACAACAATGAGAAAAATACCTTCCATCTGTTTTGCTTTTACCGGAACACCGATTAACCGTTACAGCGGGAAGAATTGCCCCTCATCATAGCGATTAAACGCTGCACGGTATCCTTTTTTAATTTTACCGTAGTGAGTGTTCTGGATGGCCATAGCTGGGTAGAGCGATGCCATCTTAATGCTCTTCTCTAATGAATACCCAAGTTGATGAGTGTTAATAACGGCGGTGGCAAGAGAAAGATGAGCGCCCGCAAGTGTGCCGTTATGATCAACCAAGCGACCCTTATTATAGTAGATCTCTTTTCCATCGAGAATAAATTTTTTTAGGTCGCTACCGGTGGTTGCCATCGCATCGGTAATTAAAAAGAGCTTGCCATCGGGCTTCGCCTCAATTGCAAGTTTTACCATAATGGGATCAATGTGATATCCATCATGGATAATTGAAGCATACGAAGTTTCATCAGTGATTGCAAATCCAAGTGTTCCGGGATTTCTCGATTCCATTGGGGGCATTGCATTATAAAGATGAGTGAATCCGGATAATCCCGATAATTTAGCGGCTTTCAGCGTATCAGGATCGGCTTTTGTATGGCCGGCAAATACGGTAATCCCTGCATCGGTAAGACGTTTAATGAGCACCATCGGCACGGTTTCAGGCGCAAGGGTAATGAGGATATGCCCAAAGCGACCGTTTGCTTCAATTAGGCGAGTTAACACCGCTTCACTGGGAATATGAATGTTTTCTTCTTTATGAATGCCTTTTCGCAAAGGATTGATCATCGGGCCCTCTAAATGAATCCCGAGAAGTCCATTGAGATTGACCTTAATCCCCGCTTCAATGGTATCGAGTGCCTGCATAATCACCTCATCGGTAGGCGTAATCAAGGTCGGAAGCAGGGCATGGGTTCCAATCGAGAGGTGGGCGTTTAAAATCGTTTTTAACCCGTCAAGCGTTGGCT
>JAAZCI010000159.1 GCA_012513365.1 Lysobacteraceae bacterium | reverse complement strand
CGGTAGCACGAATTGAGAGCGCTAATTCAGGCAAGTGGGGCGAGGTGATTCTTCGATCTGAAGCGTTAACGCATCCAGAATTTGAAGGTGCGCGTGTTCATTCGCCGGTGATGCTCAAAGTGACCGATGAGAATCAATATTATGCCGAAGAGCAGTTTGGGCCGATTAGTTTTGTCATTAGTACGCACACTATTGAGACGGGGATTGAGCTTTCTAAAAGCTTAACCCGTGAGAAAGGGGCGTTAACGGTCGGGCTTTATAGCACTAAAGAGCCGATTATTGAGGCAGTGATTGAGGCAACGCTTGAGAGCCAAGTGGCACTTTCGATCAACTTAACGGAAGGGGTGTTTGTGAATCAATCATCGGCTTACTCTGATTATCACGGTACCGGTGGAAATCCTGCGGCGAATGCCTCCTATGCAGATTCAGCCTTTGTGGCCAATCGTTTTCGAGTGATACAGCGCCGTTATCACACCCAGGAGGCGGTATGAGTTATGACACCATTCTTTATAGCGTCTCCGGTGGCGTTGCGACATTAACTCTCAATCGCCCCGATAAACTCAACAGTTTTAATCGCACTATGCATGAGGAGATTCAACAGGTATTTAAGACGATCGCTAGCGATTCATCGGTGCGGGCGTTGGCGATTAAAGGTGCAGGGAGAGGATTTTGCGCAGGGCAAGATCTCTCTGATCCGGCGGTGCAGTTCAATGATGCCGGTGAGGTGCCTGATTTTGAAGCGCTGGTGACATCGCTCTATAAGCCGTTAATTTTAAATCTTCGGGCGTTAAATGTCCCTACGATTGCGGCAGTCAATGGCGTTGCGGCTGGTGCGGGCGCCTCATTAGCCCTTGCATGTGATCTTGTGATTGCCTCAAAGTCCGCCGCCTTTATTCAGGCTTTCTCCCAAATCGGATTGATTCCAGATACCGGCGGAACGTGGTTTTTGCCACGGCTTGTGGGCAGTGCTCGAGCAATGGGGCTTGCGCTGTTGGCGGAAAAGTTGAGTGCAGAAGAGGCCGAAGCATGGGGGCTGATCTGGCGCGCTGTGGATGAGGTTCGATTTGATGAAGTGGTGGCGGAATTAGCGCATAAGATCGCTACGATGCCAACGAAAGCCCTTGTTGAAATTCGTCATTTAATGGAGCGATCCACCTATACCTCGCTTGAAAAACAACTGGATGATGAAGCCCGGGCGATGGGGATTTTGAGTCGAAGTGACGATTACCGCGAAGGCGTTACTGCATTTGTTGAGAAGCGCAAACCAATTTTTAAGGGGGCGTGATCATGACAAATACCATTGAAGCATTACCATTAGGCGCGTCTGTGGGCGTGATTGGTGCCGGAACGATGGGGGAAGGCATTGCCCAAGTACTCCTGCAATCGGGCTATCAGGTCTTATTGTTTGATCAATCCTTATCGAGTGCGATTCGTGCGGAAGCTTCCATTGAGGCACGGCTTGCGCGCCTGGTTGAAAAAGGGATTCTCTCTTCTCAAGAGAAAAACCGAGCGCTTGCATCACTTCAAGTCGTCAGCACCTTAGAGGCATTTCATAAAACAGAGCTGGTGATTGAAGCGATTGTCGAGAATTTAGAGGTTAAGCAGACCTTATTTAAGAGACTTGAGGAAATTGTGAATAACGAGACGATCTTGGCTTCCAATACTTCATCGATCTCAATTACCGCGATTGGATCGGCGTTGGCACATCCGGAGCGCCTTGCGGGCTGGCACTTTTTTAATCCCGCCCCGTTGATGAAACTGGTGGAGGTGGTATCCGGACTTGCAACTGATCCAGCGATTGCCGAGACACTCTATAAAACCGCTGAAGCGTGCGGTAAAACGCCCGTTCATACAGCATCAACGCCGGGGTTTATTGTCAATCGAGTGGCGCGTCCTTTTTATGCGGAGGCGCTCCGCGTGATGCAAGAGTCAAAGGCTTATGTGGCGGACATTGATCAGCTCTTTAGAGAGAGTGGCAACTTTAAGATGGGGCCTTTTGAGCTAATGGATCTGATTGGCAATGACGTCAATTACAGTGTGACGGAATCGGTGTGGCAAGCATTTTATTACGATGCACGTTTTACCCCATCGCTGATCCAAAAATCCTATGTTGATGCAGGGTTTTATGGGCGAAAAACGGGGCGAGGATTTTACCGTTACGAAAAAGAGAGCGGTGGTGCGCTTCGAAAAGTGATTGCCGATCAGCGGGAAGTTACCAAAAAGAGTGTGAGTCAGAGCGTTTTACCGGCGATCAGACTCAATCAGCTCTCCCCTTTTTATACGGCGTGGATCGAGCGTTTTAACAGAGCAGGAGTTGAGCCTCATTTAATTGAGTCCATTTCCGAGGAGTCGGCACCTTTTATGACGATCGGTGAGGCTGAATGCTTTATTACAAAAGGCATTACCGCAACGGAAATGGCGTATACGCGCCAAACCCAATCTGTGGTCATGCTTGATTTGGCAAGGGATTATAGAGAAGCGAAATCGATCGGAGTGAGCCGCAGCGAGAACTGTCTTGAAGCTAATTTTGAAGCGGTGTTAGCGGTGTTAACGGCACTTGAGTTTAATATTGTTGAGCTTGATGATCTGCCGGGAATGCTGGTGATGCGAACCGTTGCAATGCTCGTCAATGAAGCATCCGACACAGTTCATCAAGGCGTGAGCACGATTGCAGAGGTCGATACTGCGATGACGCTAGGGGTGAATTATCCCCAGGGCCCGTTTGATTGGGCGGATCAGATCGGTACAGGCTACCTATGCGATCTATTAAACAATCTGCATCAGCGTTACGGTGATCCTCGTTATCGATTATCCCCGCTGTTACAGCACTATTTATATTCAGGGAGACCCTTTTATGATGAAACCTAATGAGATATTAGAGAGCCCTCAAGCCACGGCGGAAGCGTGCGTTTCGATCATGCGTGACCATGAGAATTTTCCAACCTATTTGAAGGTTGAACTCTTAAACACCGCACCGGGTGAGGCAATCGGCACGATGGTGATTGAGAGCTTTATGTTAAATGGCCATCAAACGTGTCACGGTGGCGTTATCTTCAGCTTTGCCGATACGATCTTTGCCTATGCTTGCAATAATCGCAATCAGAAAATGGTGAGCTCGGGATGTTCCATTGATTTTATGGCGCCCGCCTTCTTAGGAGACCAATTAACTGCACGGGCAGAAACGACGGTACAGGCGGGGCGAAATGGCATTTATGACGTTGTCGTAACCAATCAAAACGAGCAAATTATCGCCGTTTTTCGAGGAAAAAGCCGCACCATTCAGGGCCTTTATATTGAGGCGTAGCTCGCCTTAAGCATGATTAAACCACGGTTTAAAAGTAGTCGTAATCAAGATAATAACAATACTAATAAGACTTATAAGAATAATACTAATAATGACAAAGAGGACGATATCATGGATAAATCATTAGGATTACACGCAATTGAACACGTAAGTCGCGATGAGATCACCGCGCTCCAATTAACGCGTTTAAAAGAGACGCTCCACAATGCATATAACAATGT
>JAAZCI010000158.1 GCA_012513365.1 Lysobacteraceae bacterium | reverse complement strand
TTAGCGGACGTTTCGGGCAATGCCCAAGCACTCCTAACCGCTGAACGCACCGCGCTTAACTTTTTAACCCATTTAAGCGGAATTGCGAGCCAAACTGGCGAGATGGTTGAGCTTGTTTCAGGCACGAATGCGACCATTACCTGTACCCGAAAAACCATTCCTGGCATGCGTTCACTCCAAAAATACGCGGTCAGAGCCGGTGGCGGGCGCAATCACCGTTTAGGGCTTGATGATGCGATCTTAATTAAAGATAACCACGTTGCCATTGCGGGCGGGATTAAAAATGCCTTAACGCAAGCAAAAGAGGTGGCGGGACATCTGATTCCTCTCGAGGTGGAAGTTGATACGCTCGAGCAGCTCAACGAGGCGCTTGAGGTGGGCGTGGATCTGGTTTTATTAGACAACATGACCTTAGATGAGATGCGCGAAGCGGTGGCCCTTTGCCAAGGCAAAGCACGGACGGAAGCCTCGGGCGGGATCAATCCTGATACGGTGCGCGGCGTTGCGGAAACCGGCGTTGATTTTATCGCAATGGGCTGGCTCACGCATACGGCACCATCGCTCGATATCGGCTTTGACTTTTTAGAGATGCCAACGGCGTAATCGCAATAGGAGAGTAAGATGCAAAAGGGACTGTCGTGGGCTGTAATGGCGTTTTGTGGCCTCTTTTTAGTAGGCTGCGGCGCTGATGAAACGGCTAGTGAGACGCAAAATACTGCGCAAAAAACGTCATACCCAACGGAAACGGTGACCTTAGTGGTGCCCTTTTCAGCCGGAGGCGGGACCGATATTTTAGCCCGTCATATGGCGAAAAATTTAAGCGATGTGTGGAGTGTGCCGGTGATTGTGAAAAACGTAACTGGCGCAAGTGGTCGCGTTGCGGAAAACTACGTGATGACCCGTCCGGCCGATGGCTATACGCTCTATTTAAATAACAGCAGTTTTGCCACCGTTCCGCCGATTTTAACGCCGGATACCCCAAAAGTGGACGGATTTACCGCCCTTGGCTCTCTTGCGAAATCGGCTTCTCTGTTGATTGTTCCCGCGGATTCAACGTTTACCTCCATTGAGGCGCTTTTAACGGATAGTAACGATCTATTTGTTGGAACTTGTGGGCTTGGAACGCCGCAACATTGGGCGGTTAAACGGTTAAAGCGACATGAGGCGACAACCCACGTGCCCTACGGGGGTTGCTCCGATGCGTTGTTAGATGTGGTGCGCGGAGAGCTCTCCGCCGGCATTGTGACGAAAGCGTCCGCTACGCCGATGATCGAAAGTGGTAAAGTGCGCGCGCTTGCGATTACTAGCGCCGAAAGTCGTGATCCTGCGATTGTGCCAAGCGATATTTGGCTGAATGATGGCCCAAATCTTGACCAGTGGTATGCGGTTTTTATTCATGAAAAGGCGCCGGAAGCCATTAAAGAAACCATCAGCGATACCTTAATGAACGTCTTTAATACGCCGCAATTTGAAGCAGAACTCGCGCCCTTATCGCTCACGCCTTATTTACATAATGGCACCGATTTTGATGGTGCACTTAAGGCTGAGCAAGCCGCGTTTATCGAATCTGCCAAACATAATTCCAAATAACCCTAAAAAGTTGGAGAACTCACCATGATGACATTTGAACAAAATCCTGCGTCATCCCTGACTAACCGGAATGAACGCAATGACCATAACGACCGAGCGATCCGTAAGAGTGGTGGCGATGAGCGTAATCTGATTGTGGCGCTCTGCTATGCGCTTGTGGGTATTTTGGGCACTTATCAAAGCGTGATGCATTATGAGATCGGCACCTTATCCCATATGGGTCCGGGATTTTTCCCGCTGTTGGGCTCGGCACTTGTAGCATTCGTGGGCGTTTTAATGCTTGTGAAAGAGCGTGCGCTATTGACGAAAAGTCTTGCGATGCTCCCCGAAATTAATATTAAAAGTCGCCTCGATCAAGCGGGATTGGTGGTGTTAAGTTCGCTTTCGCTCATTTTACTCGGTTATGCGGTGGCGATCTATTATCTGGGCTTAATGCTCGGCATAGTGCTCCTTGTGGTGAGTACACGAATTTTTTATCCGGAATCTTCATGGAAAATTACGGCTCTGACCGCGAGTATCTGTTGCGGATTTACCTATCTTTTAGTGGCGGTTGTCGCGCCTTCGGGCATTGCGATGTGGCCCCCGTTTATTTCGATTTAACCAAAACTTTGATCACCGCGCGCTATGCTTGATACTCTGATGCTCGGCCTTGGGATTGCTCTTGAGCCGCAAAATCTTTTTTATGCGTTTATCGGCGCACTGCTCGGCACCGTTGTGGGTGTGATTCCCGGGATTGGGACGATGTCGGTGATTGCGATGCTCCTTCCGCTAACCTATGTGGTTTCGCCAGTTTCAGGACTGATTATGCTCGCCGGCATCTATTATGGCGCGCAATATGGCGGAAATACATCGGCCATTTTACTCGGGATTCCCGGGGAGAGCTCCGCTGCGGTTTCGGTCTATGATGGCTATCCGATGGCAAAAAAAGGGCGGGCAGGCGCAGCCCTTGCGATCTCGGCGTTAAGCTCCTTTTTTGCCGGCACGATTGCAACGCTATTGATGTTTCTCTCCGCGCCGTTACTTGGTGATATTGCTCTCTCTTTTGGCTCCTCTGAATATGCGCTTCTTATGGTGCTTGGGCTTCTTGGAAGTATGAGCTTTGCGAGTGGGGCTTATCTTAAAACGCTTGGCATGATCGGCATTGGGCTCTTTTTAAGCACGGTGGGGATCGATCTTTATACCGGTACGCCACGCTTTGAATATGGCATTATGGCGCTGAGCGATGGCTTTCCCATTGCGGTGGTGGCGATGGGCGTTTTTGGGATTTCGGAGATTATCGAGCAGCTTGTGGAACAATATGAGATGCGTCGTGATGGACGAAAAGCCCCTAAAGTAACGCCGATCCCGTTTAAATCACTCTATCCATCAAGAAAAGAGGTTAAACAGTCGATTTTCCCAGCCTTTCGCGGGACGATTTTAGGGATTATTTTAGGAGTTTTCCCTGGCATTGGTGCGACGATCGCCTCATTTTCTGCCTACAGTGTGGAAAAACGGGTCAATCGTGAGCGCGACCAGATGGGGCACGGTCATCCAGCAGGCCTTGCTGCCCCGGAATCCGCCAATAATGCTGCGGCGCAAACCTCGTTGATTCCGCTCTTAACGCTTGGCATTCCCGGAAGCGCCGTGGTTGCCCTTATGATCGGCACCATGACCGTTCATAACATTCAGCCGGGGCCCAGCCTTGTGACGCAACACCCGGAGCTCTTTTTTGGGGTGATTGTTTCGATGTGGATCGGCAATCTCATTTTACTCGTTCTCAATCTCCCTTTAATTGGCATTTGGGTGAAGTTATTGCAACTCTCAAAACCGATTTTACTACCGGTGATTTTAGTGGCATCAACGCTGGGGATTTACCTTCTAAATGGATCGAGTAGCGACATTGTGTTACTCCTATTCTTTGGGCTCTTTGGCTTTTTCATGCGCCGCTTTGGTTGCAGTACCGCGCCCTTTATTTTAGGGTTTATTTTAGGCCCGCTCCTTGAAGAGCATCTGCGCCGAGCGCTCCTTTTGTCGAGCGGTTCATTTTCCATTTTTATTGAGCGCCCGATCTCGCTTGGGCTTCTGCTGATGATCCTTGTTTTAATTATTCTGATGGGGGTACAAGCATTTCGAGCGGCAAAAAAGGTGAGCGGCGCGTCAAGATAGGCTAAGATATCGCTTCAAACCGTAAAAAGGAGTGGATATGTTTTTTAAAATTGTGCGTACTGTGCTTGGAAATCTAATTCTTTTTTTTGATGCGATCTTTCCGCCACGCCGCCTAAAACGCTCGGCCGAAGCGCAAGCAGTACTCGATGAGAAGACCGAAAATATGGCGCTCTATCAATTTAAGATGTGCCCTTTTTGTGTGAAGATTCGTCGTGTGATTCGTCGGCAAAATTTAAAGATTGAGATTCGCGACGCGCTCGGGAATGAGACCTTTGCCAAAGAGCTTGTGGAAGAGGGCGGTAAACGTCAAGTGCCGTGCCTTCGCATTGAAGAAAAGGGCAAGGTCACCTGGCTCTACGAATCGGATGCGATTAAAGCCTACTTAGAGGCGTTATAACTTCCCGCATAATGTGCGCGAAAGAGTTTTAGATTAAAGCTGATGTCGATACTGATCGAGTCAGCTTTTTTGTTGCTTGTGAATATAAATATGATGGGCAAAAAGAAACCCTCGCATGCAAGCGATCTTAAAGTGACCGACTTACGATGGAGGGTTGTGCCGTTCAAGTTTGAAATAGGTTTGAATGGCGTTTAACGAGGATGAGTCGTTTTAATCCGTGTGGATTATTTTAATTTATCAAGACCGTCTTTAACGGTTTCTTTCGTTTTGTCGATAAGCGCGTTGGTGTCGTCTTTTACACGGTTTGCATCATCTTTGATGGTGTCAGTAACTTCTTCAAGTTTTGTTTTTGGTTCAGCCACCTTTTCAGCAGCCTCCGCTTTCGCTTTCTCTTCAAGCGCTTTTGCATCATCTTTTACGGCATCAACGGTTTCAGTTGCTTTTTCTTTAGCATCATCGCCTGAGAATTTCTCTTTCAGTTCGTTGACTTTTTCATTGGTTGCCTCTTTGAGCTCTTCAGTTTTTTCAGCAACTTTTTGTTTCGCTTCGTCATACTCTTGTGCGGCTTTTTCTTTTAACTCATCGGTTTTATCCGCTGCTTTCTCTTTAAGCTCTTTGGCTTCTTCCGATACTTTATCTTTGAGTTCTTTCGCTTCGTCGACGACTTTGT
Source organism: Lysobacteraceae bacterium (assembly GCA_012513365.1). Lineage (GTDB taxonomy): Bacteria > Pseudomonadota > Gammaproteobacteria > Cardiobacteriales > Wohlfahrtiimonadaceae > CALZBJ01. Next base: position 1,094 of record JAAZCI010000158.1, on the reverse strand, counting down.
CTTTCAGCTCTTTTGATTCATCGACCACTTTATCAGTGACTTCTTTCGCTTTATCGCCTAAGGTTTGCTCTTCTTTTTTAGGCGCTACGTCGGTGGCTGCGTCGTCTGAGCATGCGGTTAATCCTAATGCTGAGATTCCCGCGATAAGTAATGCTTGGTTTAATTTTTTCATAATGATTCTCTCTCTTAGTTTTGATAAATAGACGAATTAAAGAAATATTTTTACTATTATAGTAGAACATGTGGAATTGTTTATTTTAGTTCAATTTAAATCAAAGTGATATTAAATTAATGAATTAAATTATCGAATTTTTAAGAAAGTGGCACGATTATCTAATAATGCCGAATAATTTTGATTTAATTGTGTTTTAATAACGATCAGTGAGGTAGGGGGAGGCAAAAAATGAGAAAAACGAGGGGTTTGACTGGGCAAAGATTGGGCATCATGCGCCTATTTTTTATCATCTCGATCATGGTGTTAAGTGCAGGATTGGTGCCGGCGTGGGGGGAAGAAGCACTGGATGCCTATGAGATCGCCCCACCGACGGAAGCTGATTATGAGCGATTGAATCGCGTGCGAGCGGATCTCAATGAGATGATCGGCAAGCAAGAGGCACTTAAAAAAGAGCTCGCGAAAAGTTCTGATGAGGACAAAGAGGAGCTTGAGCAGGCGTTTAATCAGGCGCGGCAAAATAAACGTGAATATCAAAAACTCTTTGAACAATTGTCCCTTGGCAATATCGACACCGCGCGATTTAATCAACCAAAAACCTCTGAAGCGCCGCTGACTGAAACCTACAATTGGCAAAATGAGGTGCTTAAAATCTTGCAACCGGTTTTTGCGGAACTGCGCCGCATTACCGAACAAACTTGGCACAAAGATACTTTAAAAGAGGAAGAGAAGGAGCTCAAAGAGCGCCTGGTGATTTTGGACGCGGGGATCGAGTATCTTGAGGCGCTAAACCCCGAACTTCTCTCAAAAGAGGCGCTTGCATCGATTAAAGAGTTTGACCGAGAGTGGAAAGATAAGAAGAAAAATTTAGAGCACGAGCTCAATATCGTGCAGCATCATCTCTCTGAATATGTGGATGATC
>JAAZCI010000016.1 GCA_012513365.1 Lysobacteraceae bacterium | reverse complement strand
TCTTAATGTTTAACCCGTTGAACAGATTGAGCGAGCATGTTTCCACGTAAATTACATACAATTCTCTTCTCGTCGGTCTTACTCTTATCCGGAGTGAGCTACTCTCAAGATTATCAAGTCAATGATGTTCGCGTCGATGGACTTGAGCAACTCGAGCCTGGCGTCGTTTTTGCTGCGATGGGGGTAGATCCCGCTGATCGCACCTACCGTGGTAATGCGCAAGCGCTCATTCAAAGACTTTACGCCACCGATCTTTTTGAAGATATCAAAATCGGCCGCAGTGGCAATAAACTCATTGTGACGGTGAAGGAATTCCCGATCATCGATGAGGTGGTGCTTGAGGGCAATAAAGACCTTAAAGATAAACAGATTAAAGATGTGCTTTCGAGCATGAATCTAGCGCCAGGTCGCAGTTATAGTCCCGCGAAAATTCAGCTGATGCGCAACCAACTTCTAAAAGTGTATGAAACCCGCGGGAAATATCACGTCAAAGTCGATGTGGTTGAGAAAAAACTCCCCCGTAATCGTGTGCGCGTGATCTTCAAAATCTCGGAAGGAAAAACTGCTAAAATCCGTGAAATTAACTTCATCGGCAATAACTCCATCAGCGATCGCAAACTGCGCAATCAGATGGGAACCAAGGTTTCGAGCTTCAAAACCATTTTAAGCGGTGGTGATAAATATAATCCGGTCACTATCGATCAAGATTTAGAAAAAATTAACGAGTTTTATCAAAATCGTGGCTTCTTAAAAGTCAACGTCGGTTATTCATTTGCGACGGTGAGCCAAGATCGTGAAGATATGCACGTGGATATCCATGTTGATGAGGGTGAGCGCTATCGTTTTGCCGGCGTTGATGTGGTGGGCAATACCATTATCGATAAAGAAGAGTTACTGAAACTTGTTGAGATCGAGTCTGGTAAGCTCTATAAGAAATCTGATGTGGATGATGCGGTTAAAGCAATTAGCGATCGTCTTGGAAATGATGGCTATGCGCTTGCGCGTGTGAACGCGATTCCAACTATTGATGAAGAGAATAAAACCGTCAGTTTTGCCTTTGCTGTTGATGGCGGGGACCGTTCTTATGTTCGCCGCATTAACGTTGTGGGAAATAGCCGTACTCAAGATGCGGTATTCCGCCGTGAAATGCGTCAGATGGAAGGGTCACCTTTTGCCACCAATGATATCGAGCGTTCGCGCGTTCGTATTCAGCGTCTGCCACACATTGAAGCGGTGGACGTTCAGACCGAGCAGGTCAGCAACGATGAAGTTGATTTAACCTATAAAGTGAAAGAGCGTAGCGCGGGATCGGTGCAATTTGGGGTGAGCTATGGTCAGGATTCTAAATTCGGAATCATGGCGGGCTTTAATCAGCCAAACTTCATGGGGACCGGACACGATTTAAGTGTCAATGCGGAAACCGACAAGAGTGGGCAAACCTTCTCAATCGGCTACACCGACCCATACTTCACCAATAACGGTCTAAGCCTTGGGATCGAGCTTCAATACAGCAAACGTAAGCATGACTGGGACGATACCGGTAACTATATCGCCGATGGATATAGTGCGATGCTCAAACTCGGTTATCCATTAACGGAATACACTTCACTTAGCGGAGGGATTGGTTATGAGCGTTTAAGCTTAAGCACAACGCCTGAATCGCCGTGGGAAATTACCGAGATGCTAAGTGGTAAATCGTGTGTTCGTGATCCTAGAGATCCTGGGATTTGTGATCGTGATTTAACGCCACGTTATAAAGATCGCCGGAATCTCTATCGTTTCCGCTTTGGAATCGACCGAGACACCCGTGACCGTACGGTTTTTGCAACCTCAGGGACCTACAACTACGCAGGCATCAACGGAACGCTTCCCGGATCGAAAGATAAATTCTACAAATTAATGTATAGCCATAAGAGCTATTTTACCCCATTTACCGATGACGATAACTTCGTATTAGCGCTAAGCGCTGACGTTGCTGCCGGTTATGGAT
>JAAZCI010000157.1 GCA_012513365.1 Lysobacteraceae bacterium | reverse complement strand
CTTTTTGATCCTCATTAATCTCCCAAACTTGTTCAAGTAGCCGGCTTTTCGCCCCACTTTTAGACACCTCGCTTGAGAGCATTAAAATATCATGAGAAAAATTCTCCCCGCCAAAGCCAACGCCCGGAGAGAGATAAGAGGCGCCAATTCGAGTATCGGCGGCCATCCCTTGTTTGATATTTAAGATATCGACACCGAGCGTTTCAGCCACATGAGCCACATCATTCATATAACTAATGCGCGTTGCGAGCATCCCCGAGATGGAGAGTTTCGCGAGCTCTGCATCCAAAATAGGCATAAAGAGTTTTTGGTGGGCAAGCGGGAAGAAGGGGCGCAGAAATTCATCCATCCATGTTCTTGATGCCTCCGATTGTAGCCCTACCATAATCTGTTTTGCCTCTAAAAAACTCTTTAAAGCGCTCCCTTCCTGAATAATATCCGGCAGATAGCTCCACTCGTATTGAGGACTTTTCGCTTGTAATTGAGCCGTCCCGTGAAGGCCAAAGGTTGAGCCATTAATCATCATGGTTAAATGAGGCGTGGGAATGGCCTTTAATGCATCTAAAAAGAGAAGGGCGTTTTCTTTTTCAGTCGGACGATAGCAGAGCAGGCACGTTTCAAGATCATGGGGAAGATGCGCCACGTTATGGACGAATGTAATATGCCCCTTCTCATGCAAGGCATTGATACGCTCAGAAAGCTCACCATTTTGCGGTAAATGGGGGACAAGCCAATGAATTCTATGGCCCACTTCGGCAAGTACGACAGCAAAGACTTTTGCTTGTAGTGTTGCTCCGACAATTGCGATATTCATCTTACTTTAACTCATCGATTAATTGTTTAAAATCCTCGCCTAAGCTTGGGTGATCCACGCCGTAGTGCAAAATGGCTTTGAGATAACCAATTTTACTCCCGCAGTCAAAGGTCTCTCCTTTCATGCGGTACGCCTCAATCTCAGCATCTTCTTGCAATTTTGCAATGGCATCCGTGAGCTGAATTTCATTTCCCGCACCTTTTGGAGTCTCTTCAAGGAGCGACATAACCCGAGCGGGGAGAATATATCGGCCAACGACCGAAAGATTAGAGGGCGCTTTGTGGGCGGGCGGTTTCTCTACAATCCCACGCATCACAATGCTCTCCCCTTCATTAGGACGGGTTTCAACATCCACAATTCCATACTGATCCACCAGCGATTCGGGCACTGCTTCCACCATAATTTGAGCACGCTTGGATCTATTAAAACGCTCAATCATCGTCGTTAAATCATGCTCACTAGCTCTGTTTTTAACTAAAACATCCGGTAGCAGCACCGCAAAATCGTCATCTCCGACAACGCTTTTAGCACACAATACCGCATGCCCAAGCCCGAGCGGTTCAGGCTGGCGAACGGCAATAATCGTGACATCGTCAGGAATGATCTGAGAGATCTCAGCTAAAAGATCATATTTCCCTTTTGCTTGTAAGGTGGTTTCGAGCTCAAAGTTGCGATCAAAATAGTTTTCAATCGATGCCTTTGAACTATGGGTCACCAAAATAATCTCTTTAATCCCGGCATTCACCGCCTCTTTGACAACATATTCAATCGCAGGACGATCGACCACCGTCACCATCTCTTTAGGAATTGCCTTACTCGCCGGTAAAAAACGAGTCCCGAGTCCCGCAACGGGAAGAATTGCTTTTTTGATCATGGTATAAAATATTTATTTAATTAACATTAATCTGTTTATGATAGCTCGATGCCAATTATATTGCAGAGTTTACGATTTATTTTATCGGCATCAAAATTTTCTTTAGCCAGCTTATAGCTCTCTTTTCCCATAATGTTTACTTGCTCGGGATGTTCGATAAAATAGATCATTTTTTCGGCGAGAGCATTTGCATCCCATTTTGGGACTAAAAAACCATTTTGCCCATCAATTACGGTTTCTCGGCAACCAGGAACATCTGTTGTTATGATAGGGCGGCCGATTGCCATAGCTTCTTGGGTGCTTCGGGGTACGCCTTCGCGATAAGATGGAAGAACGAAAACGCTTGCTTTGGCAATCCACTCTTGGATATTATCTACATAGCCGGGGTATTCAAAGAGCTTTTCAGTTAGCAATTGGTCTAGCTCAACTTGTGAAAGAGCCCCCATATTATGTGGGTCGATAGCACCTAAAACGGTGACGCGGGTATCAGGATAGATTGATTTTACATGTTTTACAGCGGTTATAAATTCAAATATTCCCTTTTCTTTTAATAAGCGTCCGATAAACAAAAAGTGTAGCGGGGAAGTAGGGGCGAGACTATATGGATAGTTATCTAAATTTAATCCGATGCCACCTAAAACACTAACGTTTTTTACCGGGATATTATATTTGTAAAGCAAGTCATTAGGATCATCGGGATTTAGGAAAAAGATTCTATCGAGTTTGGGTAAAGCGATTTTATATAGTAAAACTTGAATGGATTTTACAATTTTCGTCTTTAACGTTAGTCCATTAGGCTGTTCCGTGAAAGAATACCCCAAACCTTCAAGCATTCCAATAATATGAGGAACCTTTGCCTGCCGAGCCGCTAGTGTCCCATATACAATAGGCTTTGCAAAAAAAGAGAAAACAATATCAGGCTTGATCTTCGTTATTTTCTTTTTTAAATCCCAAATAGAAGCAATATCGGCAAACGGATTGAGTCCGCCTCGGCTCATCTTATAAGTAATGGGGGTTGCACCTAATGATTCTAAAGTTTTTAGCTCATCGTCTTTGTACTCACAAACAAAGGTATAAACTTGCCAATTATTTTGAACCAATAGCTTGATTAGGTCCTGTCTAAATTGGTGCATTGATGCAGCTGAAGTTCCGATGAGGATTATTTTTTTATGATTCATAAATTTTTAGCCAGTTTTTGACTGAGACTTCTAGTGAAAATACATCTTCAATCCTATTTTTTGCAAAGGAATTATTATCTTTTATTTGCTGAGAAGATAAAGATATGGATTTTATTATTGCATTAGCTAAGGCTTGGCTATTTTGTTTTGGGACCAACAATCCTGTATTACCCATGATTTCTTTACTTCCTCCACAATCAGTAGCTATAACAAATGCTTCACAAGCCATAGCTTCCAGTAAAACTGTCGGTAGGCCTTCATGTTTAGAAGATAAAACAAAAAAATCAGCTTGACTCATTAAGAGAGGAATATCATTTCTTCGGCCTAGTAGAGTCACAAACTTTTCAATATTTAGTCGTTTAATAAGACCCTCGATTTCACTTCGTAGTTCGCCATCGCCAGCGATATAAAAATGAAGGTTGTTGTGAGTAGCCGTTACTGTGTGTATTGCGTTGAGCAAGTTTGGATAATCTTTTTGATCGTTGAATCTACCAACAGAGAGAAAGTTAATACAATCATTTGTTGAAAATAAGCTATTAGAAGGTTTTTTTGTAAATTTTGTTAAGTTGATACCATTATAAATTGTATGTAGGTTTTTTTGGGTAAATGCCCCTTTTTTAATAAGCGATATGCTTGCCTCTTTGCTGACATTGGAGTTAAAGTCAGACAAAAAGTTTGTGAGTTTATAGGCTAACATCCGTATTTTGCCACCTTCATTTGAATTATGAGCGGTACAAATGAGCTTTGGGATTTTACAAAAAAGTCTGTTTAAACGAGCAAAAATATTTGCATGGACCATGTGAGCATGGACGACATTAGGTTGGTACTCTTTTATCAGCATTCGATAACGCTTTGAGGCAGAAAAAAAATCTTTAGCGCCATTTAATTTAAGAGGAATAATCTCAACCTTATCCGATTTAGGACGTACCGATATTTCCCCAGTGAGAAAAGCAATTTTAACGGTATGCCCACGTAAGACCATTTGATCAGCAAGGTCAGCGACAACCTTCTCGGCACCACCAAGCCCGAGTCCTGTGATTATGTAGAGAATTTTCATAGCTATTTGACTGTGGGTTGGAGTAATAGTTTTATATAAAGTCTAAGTTTATATTGGCCAAGAGAAAAATTATGCTGTCGAACAATATTTGCTTTCTTCCAGTAGCTTTTTGTGCTAGTAATCTGAAAGTAGGATTTAAATAATATTTTATGTTTCTCGCTCATATATTCTTTGTAGTGCGAGAAGAAAGCCATTTTTTCCTTCAAGTGCTTGATGCTAATGACAGAGTTTTTCGACGTGAAGGCCCTTTTAATTAAAGAATCTCGAGTCATATTGCCTGTTACGTTATTGTCATGTTGTCTGTAGAGCATTAGCTTTTTTGGTAAGCGGTAAACCTTTCCGAATGTGAATGCGAGTAGAGATATAATATCGTCATGCATGTAGAATGGAGGTGTATATTGCTGAAACATTTTAGTTAAACTCTTGTTAAACAATACCGAACAACCTTGATATCCGCCATTAAAAAACATAAATTGCTCGAGACTTCTAGCATCTAGATTTGAAATGTTCTGATGGGATATTATACCTTCCTCTGAGTCGTATCCATAACCATCAGAATAAACCATACAAGGATATTCATCAGAAAATTTATCTTTGGCTACTTTCAAAAGTAGTGCTAATTTTTTTTCAAACCAAATATCATCCTGATCACAACAAATAGCATAGTTTGCTGTTGAGTACTCAAAAAGCTCTTTAAAGTTTAAAGCGGGTCCCAAATTTTTTTTATGATCTTTAATTAAAGTGATACGGGAATCTTTTTCGATAAATGCACGTACTATTTCTAAAGTATGATCTGTAGAGCCATCATCGCGAATATAGAGATGCCAGTTAGTATGAGTTTGCTGTTGTAGAGATAATATTTGATTGCGAATGTAGTTTTCGCCATTGTAACAAGCGAGTAGAATATCGATTTTTTCTTCTTTCATAAAGTAAGCCTATAAGGAAAGTGTAAAATAAAATCTGAATGTAGGTGCTTAATAGTGATATTAGAGTTTCAGAAAAAAATGAAAGGGTTATTGGTGTTAAGGCACTTAAATAAATAATACTAGAAATTGTTTTTTGCTTAATAAAGGAATTGTATAATATTGAGTAAATAATCCCATATATAAAGGCTCCCCATATAACTCCTAGTTGGCCGAAATCTTTGTAAAATATATATATAGCTGTATAAACATTAGTAGGAGTTGGGATATGGCTATAATTTAATATGAGATTGATAGGCTCTATATCAGATATACCAAAAGCATAGCTTAAGGCGTATAACAAACGGAATGTGTTTTCCCCCCAATGTAGACTACTTGAAGGCTCCACTTCACCTAGTGCAATAATTGGTGAGTAAGTATAAGTAGCGAGGGTTTGAAGCAGTGGGGTAATATCGCCATGAGATTTTCTTAAGTAGTGAAGAATAAGCATTGCAATGAGAATGATGAAGAATAAAGGGATAAGTTTTATAAAATTAATTTCTCCTCTTCGAGCCCTTATCGCAACATAACAGATAATAGGAGTTAAAATAGCCATTTTTCCAGCGCTATATAGAACAAATATCATCATATAGAGGTAGGTGCTATAGCGGTTTTTTTTATTGTTATTTAGAGTGATTTCAAATAGAAAAAGAGTGAAAAAGAGTGGGTACATTCTTGAGAAGATAGAGAATATAGGGGAGGGGTACCCCATAATATTGGCTAAACGAATGTTTAATAGAAATGGGTGAGGCCCATTTAAACCAAGTTTAATGACTTCATAAAGCATATATGCCGATAAAGCAAGTAGATATGGCCAATAATTAGGTAATGTTACCGTATATACTCTATTAGTTTGCTTCCTATTTTTGCTCGACATTAATAGTAGAGTGATATTGAGAGTTAAGGACCAGCTTAACCAAATAAGAAATATCTTGGTGCTAAACTCAAAAAATAGATGGTGAACAAAAATACCAACTATAGCAATCCCAATCCATATCGAGTTCGTAATAAATAAAGGGGAGGTAAAATCGTGCTTTTTATAGAGTATCGTTATGCTTAAAAAGCATGATGAGATCATTATTATTAACAACAAATAGAGCATTAACTATCCTCTAACTTTGAGTGAACTATATACAAGATTATAAAATCTACTATTACTCTAATGCTCCAGGCAAGTGCTACACCAAGCACACCAAAAAAATGAATTAAGAGTGTAAGCAGTAACAGATAAGGTATAAGCTCAATAAGGTGAATATAAGCAGTAGTTTTTGCGTGTCCTTTAGCTTGAATTGCAGCAAAAGGAGCTTGAGCTAGTGCATTAAAGAAAAATCCGATTAGCAATATTCTCAAAACGGTTGCGGGAGTGCCTGAGTAGTCGCTACCTAACCAAAAAACTAAAAGCCACTCTGCGAGAATGAACAAGGGAATGACTGAAAACAATGCTGTTACAATCAACAATATTAATCCTTGTTGATAGTCCTTACTACTTTTACTTAATTTAGGAAATAGGGCTTTGGCAATAGCACCAGGAAAAATTCCAAGTCGAGAGACTAAATCTGAAGGTGCTGTATATTGTGCTACAGAGTGAGCCCCTGAGAGATTAGAGAGTATAAAGCGGTCAAAATAGACCATAATCGGGCTAATGATGTTGCTAACAGTCAACCAGCCACCAAAACTTAATAGGGCGTATAACGTTCTTTTTCTTATGGAAGAAAAGATCTTTAAAATATACTTCTTGGTAATTACCCATACCACAATAAAGGTAAAAAAACGCGCGCTGAGTAGCCCATATATTGCATAGCTAAGTTTATTTTCTATGTATATACCTATTAGAGGAAAGAGAGCTATAGAGCTACTTGTTACTATTCGTTGAATATTGATAACGCTGAATTTTTCTAATCCTTCCAATACTCCAAGCCAAACTTGAGTTAGCAAAAATAGAGGAATGGAGAAGCTCATTATTTTTAGTGAGAGTACCGCATCATCATAAAGTTCAGGGGAGACTTTTAACCAGAAGACAATATTATTGCTGAATAGGTAGAGAATAGCGGCTCCAAGTGTCGCTAAAAAAAGAATAAACCAGGTTGCAGTTCCACAGATGCTTATACACTCATCAACGTCATCTTGATGAATAGCAATCATTCTTGTTACAGCTCTAGATATACCAACATCAAAGATGCTTGCATATCCAACTAAAGCAAAGAGTAGTGTAAAGAGGCCAAAACTCTCAATACCTAGCTTTCGAGCCATGATTCCCATGGCGGGGATTGCGATAAGGCTAGGAATAAGATAACCAATGATATTCCAGCTGCTATGTTTGATTAAACTCATATAGTTATGGTTCTAATTTTGAGAGGACACATTGAATATTTTCTTCTAATGAACGCATTTTAATGCCTTTCTTTTTAGCTATTCCTATATCTAAAACTGAATATAGGGGGCGTTTTGCTGGAGTCGGATATGCTTGAGTGGGAATGTCAATAACAGTGGGTGCAATATAATCAGTATGAATAGAGTCTGAAATCTTAAATATTTTTTTAGCAAAACTTGCCCATGAGCAGATATCATTTCCTGCAACATTTAATATTCCTCTAAGTTCCTTTTGATTCAAAATTAAATGAATAATTGTGTTAGCAATATCACCGGCATAAGTAGGTGTACCAATTTGATCCCCAACAATTTTAAGCTCAGAATTATTCTCTCCAACTCTTAGCATAGTTTTTAGAAAGTTATTTCCATACTCACTAAAAACCCATGAGGTCCGTAGAATCAAAGTATTAATATGCGTAGCTAATGCTAAATTTTCCCCAGCTAATTTTGATTGCCCATAAACATTGATCGGATTAGTGGGATCTGTTTCTGTATAAGGTGCTTTCTTTGTACCATTAAAGACATAATCTGTAGATATATGAATTAAACGGGCGCCATGCTTTTTAGAACAAAGAGCTAGATGATGAACCCCAGTTGCATTTACATGAAAAGCAAGACCAACTTCACTCTCTGCTTGATCGACTTTTGTATACGCAGCAGCATTGATTACTGCATCAGGTTTAATGTATTCAAAGGCAGATTCTACTTGCTCTAAGTTAGTAATATCCAGCTCTTGAGAATTGAATGCAAATAGTTGCCACTCTTTAGGGAGGACATCTTGTACACATTGCCCTAACTGTCCACTAGCACCGGTTAAAAGTACTTTCATATAAATAGATCCTTCAGTAACTTACCCTGTTTATCCTTCTCCGAAAGTAGTGGAGCTAAATCATGTAAGGGCCATTCAATACCAAGCTCTGGGTCGTTCCATAACAGACAGCCCTCGCTACTTGGGTCATAATAGTTAGTACATTTATATTCAAAATCAGCTGAATCACTGAGAACGAGAAAACCATGAGCGAACCCTTCTGGCACCCAAAACTGCTTCTTATTCTCTTCACTTAAAACAACTGAAGCATACTGCCCAAATGTTGGTGAGCCTTCGCGAATATCAACAGCGACATCAAAAACTTCACCACGTACAACACGCACTAACTTGCCTTGTGGATTATTCTTTTGGAAATGTAATCCACGTAATACACCCCTTGTAGAACGGGAGTGATTATCTTGCACAAAATGTAAATCTAGCCCTAGAAGCCCGTTATAACGCTCTTCTGAATAAGTTTCTAAAAAAAAACCTCGCTCATCACCAAAGACCTTTGGCTCAATAATTTTCACTTCCGGGATATTGGTATTAATGACTTTCATATTTATCCTCTACTGTGCAATTAAGCGTAACAGATATTGTCCATAACTATTCTTACTCATTGATCCACCAATTGCTTGAAGTTGCTCTCTTGTTAACCAACCATTGTTATAAGCGATCTCTTCTAAGCATGCGACCTTATAGCCTTGGTGCTTTTCAATCGTTTCAACAAACATCCCGGCTTCTAAGAGGCTTTCGTGAGTGCCGGTATCAAGCCATGTAAAACCACGGCCCATCAATTCAACATTCAGATCACCACGTTCTAGATAGGCTTGGTTTACGGAGGTAATTTCCAACTCTCCACGGTGAGAAGGTTTTACCTTTTTTGCAATTTCAATCACATCATTATCATAAAAGTAAAGGCCTGTTACTGCATAATTAGATTTTGGTTTTTCCGGCTTCTCTTCTAATGAAATGGCTTGTCTATTTTCATTAAATTCAACAACACCAAATCGCTCCGGGTCTTTGACTTGATAGCCAAAGACAGTTGCTCCCTTTTTACGATTAGTGGCTTGCTTTAGCATTCCAGTAAAACCTTGGCCATAAAAAATATTATCGCCGAGGACTAGGCAGACGTTACTCTCACCAATAAACTCTTCACCAATAATGAAGGCTTGGGCGAGACCATCGGGACTTGGTTGAACCGCATATGATAAAGAGATGCCAAATTGTGAGCCATCACCTAATAGGCGTTTGTATCCGTCAATATCGTCAGGAGTACTGATTAATAAAACTTCGCGGATTCCTGCTAGCATAAGAACCGATAGGGGATAGTAGACCATTGGTTTATCATAGATTGGCAGTAGCTGTTTAGACACACCTTTTGTAATGGGGTAGAGACGTGTTCCAGAACCGCCGGCTAAAATAATTCCTTTTGTTTGCGACATCATTATATATTTGCTCCTAATCTTTCTCGTTGATAGCTACCATCTTGCACGCGACGACACCAATCGAGGTTATTGAGATACCATTCTACTGTTTTGTGGATACCACTCTCAAATGTTTCTTGAGGAGTCCAGCCGAGAGTCTTTTGAATTTTGCTTGCATCGATGGCATAGCGAAGATCATGACCGGGGCGATCTTTTACAAACGTAATGAGATCATGATAGGGCACTCCGTTCTTTCTCGGTTGGAGTGTGTCTAAGATGCTACAAATGGTTTTAACCACATCAATATTCGCTTTTTCATTATGGCCACCAATATTATAAGTCTCTCCAATAGTGCCCTCTGTAATCACTTTATATAAGGCGCGAGCATGATCCTCAACATAGAGCCAATCACGAATTTGTTGCCCATCCCCATAGATAGGAAGAGGTTTTTCCTCTAATGCATTAAGAATAACAAGGGGGATCAACTTTTCGGGGAAGTGGTAAGGGCCGTAATTGTTGGAACAATTGGTCACAATGGTTGGTAAACCAAAGGTTCTATTCCAAGCTCGGACTAAATGATCAGAGCTCGCTTTACTAGCCGAATAAGGCGAGCTTGGCGCATATGAGGTTGTCTCAGTGAAGAGATCATTTGTGTGCTCTAAATCTCCATAAACTTCATCGGTTGAGATGTGATGAAATCTAAAGGATTCTTTTTTGCTATCGGACAGATTTTGCCAATACTCTCTAGCCACCTCTAACATCGTATACGTGCCTACAATATTGGTTTGTATAAACTCAGAAGGCCCATCGATTGAACGATCAACGTGAGATTCTGCGGCTAAATGCATAACACAATCGGGTTGAAAATGTTCAAAAGCCTGCGTTAAATTGACTTTGTCGCAAATATCAATCTGCTTAAATTGATAACGGGGGTTCGAATCGATTGTTTTAAGTGATTCTAGGTTTCCAGCGTAAGTTAATTTATCAATATTCAGTACAGCGTGATCAGTGTGATTGATAATGTGGCGTATAACAGCAGAGCCAATAAATCCCGCTCCACCAGTAACTAAGATTTTCATGGAAAAACTTGTAACCTTTTTGTGTCTTCTATTCAGGGAGGGTGTATGATACCAATAATTTTTTCTTCGTACCATCTTTACAATCTGTATCGTGGTAATATCATACTGTAAATAAATGCTGATGATTATAGGAAATTCCTGATTATATTAAAATGAAAAGATTATTCGATATTCTTGCCTCCAGTATTGGTTTGATACTACTTTCTCCATTATTGCTGTTGATTGCATGGAAAGTGCGTAAAAACTTAGGTTCTCCTGTATTTTTCAAACAGGTAAGACCAGGGAAAGATGGAAAACCGTTTAAGATGATTAAATTTCGCTCTATGCGTGATGCGAATGATAAAGATGGGAATCCTCTTTCGGATGTAGAGCGTTTAACGTCATTTGGAAAAAAGCTGCGAGCGACGAGTCTTGATGAGTTGCCTGAACTATGGAATGTACTAAAAGGGGAAATGAGCCTTGTAGGGCCAAGACCCTTATTAATTGAGTATTTGCCTCTGTATAATGAAAGGCAGGCAATGAGGCATAATGTCCGCCCTGGTATTACAGGATGGGCGCAGGTCAATGGGCGAAACGCAATTTCTTGGGAAGAGAAGTTCGAGCTTGATGCGTGGTATGTTGAAAATCGCTCTTTATGGCTAGATATCAAAATAATCTTTTTGACGATTAAAAAAGTTTTGGTTAAAGAGGGTATTTCTTCAGATGAACATGTAACTATGTCTAAGTTTACGGGCAGTCAAGATGACTAGACGATTGGCGATTATTGGGGCAGGTGGCCATGGTAAGGTCGCAGCAGATATCGCTGAATTAGTAGGGTGGAATGAGATTCATTTTTTTGATGATTGTCCACCTGAGACTTACCCATGGATAGTTAAAGGAAATATTTCCGACTTAATAGAGCAATTAAGTGCTTATGATGGTTTATTTGTGGCGATCGGAAATAATGCTTTTAGGAAAAAAGTACTAGAATTGTTAGAAGCTCATAATGAGACATCATTAATTACGTTGATACATCCTAAGGCGGTTGTTGCTAAGTCTGTTCTAATAAAAGAGGGGTGTCTTATAGCTGCAAGTGCCGTAATTAATCCGAGTGTTGTAATCGAAAAGGGATGTATTGTTAATACTAGCTCATCGATTGATCATGATTGTCATATAGAGCAGTTTTCACATATTGCTCCTGGTGTTCATTTGTCAGGTAATGTTAAGATTGGGAAAAACAATTGGATAGGAGTTGGCTCTACGATTATTCAAGGGGCCACTCTTGCAGATGATGTCTATTTGGGGGCTGGTTCAGTTGTCGTTAAAAACTTAATGAGTGCAGGGCTGTATTACGGAAATCCTGCAAAGTTTCAGAGAAATATAAAAGGATAGAGATGTTAAACACACAATTTTCTCCCTGGCCTTCATTTACTGAAGAAGAAGGGAATGCTGTTAAAGATGTACTTTTATCAAATAAAGTAAATTATTGGACGGGGACGGAAGGGCGTGAGTTTGAGAAAGAATTTGCAGCTTGGGCTGGATCGGATCATGCAATTGCCTTAGCAAATGGTACGGTAGCCCTTGATGTTGCGCTATTAGCACTGGGTTTAAATGAGGGTGATGAAGTTATTGTCACGTCGCGTACGTTTTTAGCATCGGCCTCAAGCATTGTTAATGCAGGAGGGATTCCAGTATTTGCGGATGTTGATCGAGATTCTCAGAATATTACAGCTGAGACGATTGAAAAGGTATTAACCTCTAAAACACGCGGTATTATTTGTGTGCATTTAGCGGGCTGGCCATGCAATATGGATCCTATTATGGCATTAGCTGAGAAGCATGATCTATTTGTAATTGAAGACTGTGCTCAAGCGCATGGGGCGCTTTATAAAGGCAAGCCGGTAGGTTCTATCGGTGATGTGGGCGCGTGGTCATTTTGTCAGGATAAAATCATGACGACCGGTGGTGAAGGCGGTATGGTTACCACCAACAATGAAGCGCTTTGGAAGAAAATGTGGTCATTAAAGGATCACGGAAAAAGTTATGATGCGGTGTATAACAGAGAGCACGCCCCTGGATTTCGTTGGTTGCACGAAAGTTTTGGAACCAACTGGCGCATGACTGAGATGCAAGCTGTCATTGGGCGTATTCAGCTTACACGCATGGAAGAGTGGCATAAAACACGCGTAAAATATGCAAAACAAATTTGGGATGTTGCTGCGAAGATTAAAGGACTTAGAGTGCCTGAAATTCCCGAGGATATTACACATGCGGCTTATAAATGCTATCTCTTTATTGAACCAGAGATGTTAAAAGATGATTGGAATCGTGATCGCGTTTTAAAAGAGATTGCAGATCGTGGTGTGCCCAGCTTTTCAGGATCATGCTCAGAAGTTTACTTAGAAAAAGCCTTTGATGACACTGATTGGCGTCCTAAAGAACCATTGTTAACAGCTAGTGAGCTTGGTGAGACAAGTATGATGTTTTTAGTTCACCCAACTTTAACCCAAGAAGAAGTGGACAAAACGTGCAAGGCATTAATCGATGTGATGAAGCTGGCGGTTAAATAATTTAGCGCCTGAGTCTGTGTATTGATAAAGCCATCTTATTGTCGCAGTAAGGTGGTTTTGTTTTTAAAGAGCTTTGCAATTTATCTCTATATTTATATAAGTTGCTGGTATAATTTTAAACGTTTTAACTTGTTGTTAGGTAATATCCTTCATGATTAGAAACTGGTTACTCAGTTGGCCGCGTGGGGCTAAGCGAATATTACAGCTGTGTGCTGATTTGATTTTAGTGTGGTTTTCGTTATGGCTCGCGTTTGTGATTCGTATTGGCTGGGATGATACGTGTAAGCATATTTTAGACTATAAGTGGTTGTTTATTGTTGCGCCGATAATTGCATTCCCGATCTTTATTAAACTGGGCATGTATCGTGCGGTGATGCGCTTTATTGGAAAGGAAGCATTGACGGCGATTGCAAAGGCGGTGACCATTTCGGCCCTTGTTTTGGCGCTCGTGATCTATTGGTATCGCGATGTCCCCGCGACGGTTCCGCGTTCACTTGTTTTTAATTATTGGTGGTTGAGCTTACTCTTTATTGGCGGATTGCGCTTAGTTATGCGTCATTATTTTTTAGGGGATTGGCTTGAGGTGGTTCATGGGCCTTTTTATTCCAATGGGGGCGGAAGAGCATTTCCTCGCGTAGCGGTATATGGTGCGGGAGCTGCTGGAAATCAGCTAGTAACGGCACTTAGAATGGGGCGTATGATGGAGCCTGTTGCGTTTGTCGATGATAATGAGGATATTACAGAAGCGACGATTGCAGGGCTTAAAGTGTATCGCCCAGAACAGCTTCAAGAGATGATTGATGGAACGAAAGCAACGCAATTATTGCTCGCGATTCCTTCGGCAACTCGTTCGCGTCGACAAGAGATTTTAGCCATGCTTGCGCCATATCCATTACATGTGCGCACCATTCCAGGATTTATGGATTTAGCGAGTGGCCGAGTAAAGGTTCAAGATCTTCAAGAGGTGGATATTGCCGATCTATTGGGACGAGATCCGGTTGCGCCTCATCAAGCATTGTTTGATCGATGCATTCGTAGTAAGTCAGTTATGGTAACCGGTGCAGGTGGCTCGATTGGGTCTGAATTGTGCCGGCAAATCTTAGTGAGTGGGGCGACACGGTTAATTCTATTTGAGCATAGCGAATTTAATCTTTATAGCATTACCACTGAATTACAGCGCCATATTGCACGGGAAGGGTTGGTGATTGAGCTGATTCCCATTCTCGGTTCGATTCGTAATCCGGTACGTCTTTTTGAGGTGATGGAAACTTGGGAAGTGGAGACGGTATATCATGCCGCTGCATATAAACATGTACCCATTGTGGAAACAAATACGACGGAAGGGGTGTTAAATAATCTATTTGGCACACTGCACACAGCACAATCTGCCGTAAAAGCCGGCGTTGAGAATTTTGTATTGATCTCTACGGATAAAGCGGTTCGCCCAACGAATGTCATGGGGGCAACAAAGCGGCTTGCGGAACTGGTTTTGCAAGCGTTGAGTAGTGAAAAAGAGGTGCCTCTCTTTGGTGAGGGTGGAAAAGTGTTTGAAAATAACACACGTTTTACCATGGTCCGCTTTGGAAATGTGCTCGGATCGTCTGGTTCGGTGATTCCTCTTTTTAGAAAGCAGATTCAAGATGGTGGCCCGGTTACGGTCACTCACCCTGAAATTACGCGATATTTCATGACGATTCCAGAAGCGGCAGAGCTGGTGATTCAGGCGGGCTCTCTCGGTGAAGGAGGAGATGTCTTTGTACTTGATATGGGAGAACCGGTGAAGATTGCTGATCTTGCTGAGAAGATGATCAATCTAACGGGGTTAACGGTCAAGAGTGATAAAAATCCCGTTGGTGATATTGCCATTAAATTTACCGGACTTCGCCCGGGTGAAAAGCTGTATGAAGAGCTTCTAATTGGTGATGATGTCATCGACACAGAGCATGAGATGATTATGCGAGCCAATGAGAGTATGATTTCTTGGAAAGAGCTTGGTGATCTATTGGCGAAACTCGATGCCGCGGTAAAAGCAGAAAATTGTGCGATCATTCGGGATCTACTGCTTCGATATGTAGCGGGGTATAAACCGCAGGGGGATATCGTGGATCACCTCTACGCTAAAAAACATATCGATTAGAATTAGAGTTGATAAAAAGAGGAAGAAAATCCGCAATCTTCCCCTTTTTAGTAAAAATCTTGTATAATGCCTTTCTATTGTTAAAAGCGCTCATAGCTCAGTTGGATAGAGTGTCAGTTTCCGAAACTGAAGGTCAGAGGTTCGATCCCTCTTGGGCGCGCCAGATTGAGATGAAAAAGCCTTTAATATTCTCGTGTTGAGTGGTGTTAAAGGCTTTTTTTGTGCTCATTAATTGTTTTTGGCGATGTGGGGCGGGGAAACGAGTCTTAGGGCGTATCAGAATTAGCGCTCGCGCATGGCATCTTTGACGCGTCCAAAAGGTTTCATCAGATAATCAAAAACAGTTTTTTCGCCGGTTTTAATATCAACAGAGGCGATCATTCCGGGGACAATGGCGTAGGGATTACCTGCTTTATCGGTAAGAGAGTCGGTATCGGTACGGATAAAAACGCGATAATAAAAGAGCTCGGGCTTAAATTCATCTTGAATGGTGTCCGGTGAAATCAGCGTTACCTCGCCTTCAAGTCCGCCAAAAATGGCGTAATCATAGGCGGTTATTTTGACCTTTGCCGGCTGGCCCGGATAGATATAGGCGATATCCCGAGGAGAGATGCGCGCTTCAATGAGGAGCTGATCTTCAAGCGGGACAATCTGCATTAGCTCACCATTTGGGGGGATAATTCCGCCACGGGTGGTAACGGCGACATTTTTCACAATGCCACGAACGGGCGAGCGGAGCGTTAAGCGAGAGAGCGAATCTTCGCGCCCCCGAATCACCGATTCAAGCGAATCAGCTTCCGCTTTAGTGCGGTTTAACTCCTCTCGAGCGCGGACAATGTGTTCTGAGCGTTTATCGGTAATTTTAAGGTGTAGCTCACTCACTTGGCGTTGAAGTTTGAGCACTTCTACATTGCTCGCTGCCCCTTGTGCTGCCAGATTTTGGGTGAGCGTTAATTCCTCTTCCACCAGTGCTAACGAATGCTCTAATCCGGCAATGGATTCATCGAGGGCTTTTTGGCGCGCTTCATATAGCCTCATCTCCACTTGAAGGAGATCCGGATACTTGTGTAGATCTTGAGGGAAAATAAGTTCGCTCTGATTCACCTCAGCTTCTAACCTAGCGATCTTAGCAAGCGATGCGCGGTAACGGGTAGCGCTCTCTTCAACAGTAGCTTCGGTTTTGGTGAGATCAAGTTGCGCGAGAATCTGATTTTGCTCAACCTGATCGCCTTCACGCACAAAAAGCTCCGACAGAATCCCCCCTTCAAGCGATTGAATAATCTGCTCCCTTGAGGTAGGGACGATTTTTCCGGTCCCCGTCGTCACTTCAACGAGTTTGGCGAAATAGGACCAGATAAGGAGTGCGCCAATCAGCGCCACAAAGGCCCAGATAATGCGTGAGGATTTAACGATTTCGGCCTCATCAATATGATCCTGATAGCGGATGCGATCCTCCTCATAATCGAGCAGTAGGGCAGGATGACGTTCGCTTGATTGGGGCGTATGATTTTGGGGCGCATTGGGCGCTGAGTTTGTGTTAATTTCAATCATTGTGCTTTCTTCCCAGTGAGTTTTTCAAGGGCAACGGCTTTCGGTTCATCGAGGACAATTTGCCCATTGGCCACCACAATCACGCGATCAACACTCTTTAAGACGCTCATTTTATGGGTCGCAATGATCACGGTTTTCTCACGGCTTGATGCGGTTAACTCGCGAATAAATTGTTGCTCAGTCACCTCATCAAGGGACGCGGTGGGCTCATCGAGTAGGAGAATATGGGGCTGCCGAATTAAGGTGCGCGACAGGAGCAGTGATTGACGCTGACCGCCCGAAAGACCAAGCCCTCCTTCAGCAATTACATGATCGAGCCCCGTCGGTAATTTACGGATAAACTCCAGAGCACCACTCATTTTAAGCGCGTTTAAGAGATCGTCGTCACTGGCCATCGGCGCGCCAAGGAGAAGATTTTCACGAATGGTGCCATGAAAGAGCATCGAGTTTTGACTCATCAGCGCAATATCGCGGCGAAGATCAGCGGGATCGATATGATTCATGTTCACTTGATCGAGCGTTAGGAGTCCTGCGCGCGGTTCAATGAGCCCTGAAAGCGCTTGTAACAGGGTGGATTTCCCTGCGCCATTTCGCCCTAAAATCGCGATTTTTTCACCGGGATTGATGGTTAGATTTTGCACGTAAAGCGCTGGCATTGTACTCTCTTCACCATAGAAAAACGCCGCTTCTTTAAAGGCATAATGCCCCTCAATAGACGGTTTATGCACTCGCTTTTCGCCTGGTGGGGTATCGACGGGAAGTGCCATCAATTGATTGATGCCAAGGAGCGCCACTTTCGCTTGTTGCCAGCGCACGAGCACCTGCGTCAGCCCTGCCATCGGCGCAATCATGCGTCCCCCTAAAATGGAGGCGGCAATGAGCGATCCGGTGGTGAGATCCCCACTAATTACCATCGGCGCGCCAAAGAGAACGATCACCGCAAAGGCTGATGTTTGCACGGTTTGCGTCCACGTCATCAGCGTACTGGTGAGTGAGCGTAGCTTTAAATTTAAGTCCGCCGACACCGCATTATAATTATTCCATTGATGCTGAAAACGCTGTTCTGCTTGGAGAAGTTTAATGTCTTCGCCGCCTTGAATCGCCTCAACGAGCATCGCATTACGGAGTGAATTTTCCCGCATATTTTGATTGGCGTAGTAGTGCAATTTTTTCTGCGCAAAGAGCCCGGGGAGAATCATTAATATCACGGCAACAATCGGAATCCACACGAGCGGACCGGCTAAAAACCAAAAGACGAGGCAGAAGAGAATAAAAAAGGGCATATCGGCGAAGGCGATAACGGTAGTGGATGTAAGCAGTTCCCGCACGCTATCAAGCTCGCGAATTTGCGAGATAAAGGTGCCCGTTGATTTCGGTTTATGGGAATTTTTAATGCGCAGTGCGTGACCAAAGACGCGGTCAGAGATGCGTAAATCGGCGCGTTTTCCTAAAAGATCGGTGACGCGCGTTCTAAGTTTTCGCAAAATATAGCCAAAGATAATTGCGATGGCAACGCCCCCAAAGAGCACGTAGAGGGTGGGATAAGATTCTGCCGGAATAACGCGGTCGTAGACTTGGCGGGTAAATAAAATTCCCGATAACGCTAAAATATTGACTAAAAAAGAGGCGATAAAAATATGGCTGTAGGGTTTCCAATCCCGCAGTACGAGGCGTTTAAACCAATCCCGTTTGAAGGGTTTAATATAGGCGTCGATGCGCGAATCGGGAATGGTGTGTGACGGACGAAGCACCACGGCCAGCGCCGTATTTTTAAGGAGTTCTGTTTTTGAAATCTCACTTTTCACTCCGCCATCGCCAGCGTAGGTAATGCCGATATTGCCCTCATGATCGATCGTATCGATGACGCCGATCTGCCCCTCATTAAATTGCACCACAAGCGGCAGACGCCAGACGTTAAGGTCGTTGTCTCGGAGTTTGATCACACTCACCGAGAGCCCTGCTTGACGAGCCATCGCGCGGAGCACATCGCTCGCCGGTTGATCATGGAGCCAGGCACTTGTGAGTGAGATATTCTCCTTAGAACACTCAAGGCGATAATGCTTGGCAACGGTGACGATCGCTTCGATCCAGTCGGTATATTCAGTAGTCTCTTTCATGGGATATGGGGTATTTTTCAGCGTGGCAATGGGAGATTAAGGTTGTGAAATATTGAAAAATTCGCGTAATTTGCCGTGATAATAGGCGCAGTTGAGCTCGGTTTGAATGATGTCGAGTCGGTTATTTTCCACATCCACTTGCGCGCGATGAAATTCTTGCTCAGAGTTGAGTAGATCAACCAGCGAACGGGTGCCAAGATCGAGATATTGCTTTTTATAGAGATCCCGCGTGCCGGAAAGATTTTTAACGCGATCATTTAATAGGGATTGGCGTGCTTTCATATTATTAAGACGCACCGCCGCATCACTCATGTATTGCTCAATATCGAGGCGAACTTCTGCTTTTCGAGCTGCCGCCGCGTGAGCGTAATTTTCAGAGGCGCGTTTTTGCGCGGATAATCCCCCGCCTTGATAGACGGGCATCGAGACATTGAGCGAGATCTTCGAATCCAAGCGTGAGCGGTAACGGTCACTATTATTGAGCGGATGCGCGGAGTGTCCGGCCACATAGATCGTCGGTTTTTCTTCAGCGCGGGCGAGTTCAAGATCGGCACGGGCGCGTTTTGATTCAAGATCGGCCATCACATATTCAGGAATCGCCTCCCAATTGATCGGCATTGCGCAACTATTGGCAAACTCATTAGGCAGTGCGTCGAGCTTTACTCCAAGCATCGATGGGACACCGAGCAGAATTTTAAGCGTCTGTAATTTGGTTTGATAATGGGCTAGCGCGTCGAGCTCTTCGGATTTTACATCATTGAGCCGAGATTGTGCGTGAAGAAGGTCAGAAAGATTGCTTGCTCCCTTATTATGGCGCTCATCGACAAGGCCGACCAATGAATTAACGCGGGCAACCTGTTGTTGAGAAAGCTCGATCATCTTTTTCTGGCGCACCGCTTCAACGAGGGTTGTGGTGGCGGTATGAATGAGCTCTTCTTGAGTAATTGAACTGCGTACTTTAGCGCTTTCATGGCCATATTCAGCGCGTTTTACACTGCTCGCCGTTTTCCCAAAATCATAGAGGGTTTGGCGAATTTCAAAATCGACGGTTTTGGTATTATCACTGCGCGCCCCGGAGGCATTTTGATCATATCCCACGCCTAAACCGCCTTTAATTTGCGGATAATAATTGGCTTTGGCAACGTTAATCATCTCCTCTTCACCTTTGGCTTCACTTAAGGCTTGAGTAATGCGCGGGTGATATGCCACAACACGATCCGCCGCCTCTTGTAAAGAGAAAATTGATTGGGTTGCTTTTTTTGGAAAAATAATCGGTTCGTTTGCCGGCGTAGTAACGCTCTCTTTAACTGAGTCCGAAGGGCTTGTACAGCCCGTCAAAATGACCGCTGTCAAGAAAATAATATATTTTGGAGTGCGCCAATGTTTCATTCAATACACCATTTTGTCGATATAAATATTTTGTAAGCTATTGACTAATAATACATGATTCATTATATTTCTTAACAGAATATTATATAAATTAACAATACAAAACCAAACACCCAAATTAAATAGGCGATTGAATCATGAAAATCTATGCGTTATGGCATTTTAGAAGGAGTTTTGCCGTAATATCTACAGCCGCTTTATTAGCGGGATGCGTTACTGCAAATACAGTTGAAAATCCTTATCAAAATTCGAATGGCGACAATGCTCAATCGGTGAAGGTTTCAAGGGATAGTAAATTGCGTGACAATGATACGATAGAGAAGCAAAATTGTCCCACTATTTTTTATATAAATGATGCTCAAGTGGGGCAGTATTTTGTCAATGATCGTGCCGAATATCATCTTCCACCGGCGAGTTACCAGTTTAAAGTTAAGAACTGTAAGGGAAATAGCGCAGCACACGCGCTAAACGTCAATATTTCGTCACAGCCACATTCGAGTGAATATATTTTAACGCTCGACGGGCATGGCAGACCCTTTATTATCGAAAAACCTCTTAATCGTTTGAGGTCGAATTAATAACGGTCATCGTCAACCGTATTCTCCCATCGGGCCGTACTGGCCAAAATCCATATCTTAGGTAGCAAAGCGAGCGCGTTAGCGTCCATTTATCTGGAAATGCGCCGCTCAAAATTTAAATTAAGGTTAGAAAATATGTCATCATTTCTTGTCGTAGACAAAAAAACATTAAGTGAAGTTACAGTGGAAGGATCGACCATTATCTTAGGCGATATTGCGACGATTCATACCCATCTAAAGCGTGCAGATGTAGCGGAATTTGTTCAAGATGGAAACAGTCTGATTTTAAAATTAAAAAATGGAAAAGTCATTGTAATCAAAAATTACTTTACTGAAGATGAAGATGAGCATTCCGATCTCCTTTTTGAAGACGGCGAAGTACTCGGCTGGCTCCCCTTCCTTTTAGGCGGCGGCGCAGCAGGCGGCATTGCACTCGCAGCGGGCGGCAGTGACGGCGATGGCGATAAACCCGGTTCAGGCTCTGATGGTGGCAACCCTGGCGATGGTACTGGTAGTGATAAGCCTGGTTCAGGCTCTGATGGTGGCAACCCTGGTGGCGGTACTGGTGGTGATAAACCTGGTTCAGAGAACAATGCGCCTACGGCTAAGCCTGAGCAAGGCTTCACCACAGATGAAGATACTGAACATAAAGGTCAGATTGTTGCCGAAGATAAAGATGGTGACGAACTGACTTATAAAGTCGGTGAAGAGCCGAAGAATGGTCAGGTGGTCGTTGATGAAAAAACGGGTGAATACACCTATACGCCAAACGAGGACTTTAACGGTGATGACACATTCACGGTAGTAGTCTCCGATGGT
>JAAZCI010000015.1 GCA_012513365.1 Lysobacteraceae bacterium | reverse complement strand
TGCCTACACAGTGCAATACCGTGAAACGGATTTGGATTTTATGCACCGGATCTTAGCCGAAGAGGGGATTAGTTACTATTTTGACGTGACCGATGAGGGACATCGCATTGTGTTTACCGATAATACGTCCCTAAGCTTTCCCATCGATGCGCCATTTTTCTATGCCCCTCTTGCCAGTGGCAAACCCGATCATCCCTATATTCACCATTTTGCGCTGCATAATGAGATTCGTCCGACCTCGGCAACGCTGGAGAGTTATTTTTTCCAATCGCCTCGATTTGCATTGACCCAACAGGCTTCAGGGGCATTAACACAAACACAAAATGGCGAGTATCCCTATTATGATTATCCGGGGCGCTATACCAATCTTGAAGTGGGGCAGCAATTTTCGGCGGCACGAATCGATTATTTACGCCGGGATGCCTTAACGGCAACCGGTGAGAGCACCTTAGCCCCCTTACTGCCGGGGGGATTTGGGCAGTTAGAGGGGCATCCTCAGGCAGCGCTCAATCAAGCCTGGCTAATTACCTATGTGCGCCATCATGGCAAGCAAGCCGTTGCGATGGAACATTATGGCACACAGGGAGAGGCGACCTACCACAATACGTTTTCAGCGATGCCTTTGCAGACTAAATGGCGCCCGATGCCCGAGCCTAAACCGGCGGTGGGGGGCCCTCACGTTGCGGAAGTGGTTGGCCCGGAAGGGGAAGAGATCTATTGTGATGAATGGGGTCGCGTTAAAGTGAAATTTCGTTGGGACCGGACTCAAACCCCCGATCCGCGTGATGCGAGTGAGCGCACCTGTTGGTTACGGATCTCCGAGGGGTGGGCCGGCGCGGGACGGGGAATGATCGCACTGCCTCGTGTGGGCGATGAGGTGATCGTCAGTTTTTTAGAAGGGGATCCTGATCGGCCGCTCATCACCGGACGAACCTATCATAGCCTGAATCACCAACCCTATAAATTACCGGATCATAAAACGATCACCGGGATTAAAACACAGACCCATAAAGGGGATGGGTACAATGAGCTCTATTTTGATGATGAGAATGAGAAGCAGCTGATTCGCATTCATGCAGAGAAAGATTTTGATCTTAAAGTTAAAAACGTTAAAAACGAGCGCATTGATTATGATCATCAGCTGAGTATTGGCCATGACCAACGCATCGACATCGCGAATCATCGAACGATGACAATCGAAGGGGAGCAACACCTTACCACAAAAGGCTCGCATATTGAATTGAGAGAGGCGGATTCTAGCCTTGAGATTAAAGGGGACTTAATTCAAAACGTCTTAGGAACTCAAGGTTTACGAGTAGATGGCGATCTTACCTTGGAATCTAAAAGTCGTTTAACCCTTAAAGTAGGGGGAAGTTTTGTAGTGATTGATTCGGGCGGTGTTTATATTAATGGGCCAGTTGTTACAGTCAATTCTGGAGGAACGCCAGGGGATACTGAAGTCCCCTCCATTCCTAAAGTATTAGAAGCAGCTAGTGCAAATGGAAGTGCTTTTGTCCCCCATTGTCCTAAGGCCGATAGAGCTAGACATCTATTTTTAATGGCTACTACAAAAGATGATGCAAGGGATGATATTGATAATCAAATAAATTCGTTTGAAGAATTTAATTCTGTTGAAAAAGGTGCACCTCTTTCTTTAGCTCATTTATCAGGTGCAGAGGGGCTTTTGGGAATGAGTTTACCTAAAGGATTAGAGGATTCATCGGCTAAACTTGCCGTCCGAGTTGTCACCGAGACCTTGGATTTAGCATCGACGGTGGATAATGTGATTCAAGGTAAAGGATCTACTGCATCGCTTTTAGGGATTATTAAATAAGAGGTTTTTGATGAAAATTTATGCAGTTATCGATTGTAGTCAAGCAGATGGTCTTCTTTCGCAATTGAAGGATTATCCTCTTGCTAACTCCTGTTTGTATAATGAGCCAATCCAAGAGGATTTAAGAGCTTTCTCACCTTATTTAGTGGAGGTATCTGAGGCAGAAGATGATCCCTTTAAAGCATGGTTATTAGAGCTTGGAAAATCAGGAGCGCCTTGGGGGTTATATCTTTTCTCTAAAGCTGAGTTTCAAAAGCTTCGCCAACATCTGCGTAAATATACTTACGCAAAAATTCCGACAGAAGAGAAATCTGTGATGGTTCGTTATTATGATCCTCGCGTCTTTTGGTGGATTACAGAAATCTTAGAAGATTGGCAACTAACGAGCTTATTAGGCCCAATCACCTTAATCAGTAGTTATCTTAATGGAGAATACCGAGAGGAGCATTTTTCTGAAAGGCGTACAGAAAATCGTATAGTGCGAAATAGTGGGGCATCCTTACTCACTTTAGATAAACAGCAATTTAATAAGCTCAATAGCTTCTATCAAGAGCGGTATGAGCAAGCACTAACAGCTTATATGATCAGCCATCTGCCGGAAGATTATTTTGAAGAGGATGACCGCGCGGGGCTCATCTTGTACCAAGATATGCTTCGTCACCAGCAAAAAACTGGTAGAGCTATTACCCATCCTTTAGATATAGAGT
>JAAZCI010000156.1 GCA_012513365.1 Lysobacteraceae bacterium | reverse complement strand
ATATTATCTTGTTTGATTCGTCCGGAATTGGCTTTAGCACGCCGCTCCTTTATCTATTAGGGGCAGGGCTTTCTGTATTGAGTCTGTTATTACTATTGCGCTCAAAACGCGAAGTAAAGCCGGCATTTGCACCGAGACGTCGTCGCGATTAAGCACGCTTTGCAATCCATTGGCTATTAAAAAAACCTCCTGCGAGGATGAGAGATTGACTCTTTCTACGTTGCAGGAGGTTTTTGCATTTTAGGCGAGATTTTCTACTTTAGTTACTCGATAAATCCTTTAATGTCGTAGGCCTCTAAAATATAGCGGGGAATCACAAAACGGGCCGTTAAGAGCGGATCGACAATTTGGCAAATCTCCGCATCGCCCGCTGCGCTCATTAGCATGGTGGCATCGGCAATGGTTAAACCGCTACGCTCATGTAAGAAGGTGACCGCTAAATCGGTCGCGGTTTTAATTGCTTCATCAAGGGTCTCTTTTGAGGAGAGAAAAGCGAGCTTTTCCGGCAATTCAATGACCGGATCGGTGATCGATTTTCCTTTAATCACGGTGAGTTTAACCGTCACTTTCCCCTCGATTTCAAGGCCTGATACGCCAATTTCCCCATCGCCCATCGCGGCGTGAAGATCGCCCAGCGCAAAGAGCGCGCCTTTTTGGAAGATGGGCAGATAGAGCGTCGCACCTTCTTTAATCAGTTTAGTATCCATGTTGCCGCCGTGCTGATCGGGCACCCCGCAATTAATAGAGCCTTCTTTTGGAGCAACGCCAATCACGCCCACCATCTTATTGAGCGGGATTTTCACCTTATCGTCAAATAGCGCAAAACCATCTTTAATCGGGATCGATTTTTGCGTCATCGCTTCGACTTTATGGCCCATAATACCAATCCCCGGGCCAGTGACCATTACGCCGGTATCGGCAATATCGATGGCAATAATCTCCGCTTGTAAAATATCCCCAGGTTCGGCGCCATTAATATAGATGGGGCCCGTTGCCGGATTCACGCGATCCCAATCCATTTTATCTAGAGGCTGACTTTCGCTGACCTGATTTTCAAAACAGTCGTAAGTTTCAATGGCGATGGTGTCGCCGGAATCGATGGTCATTTTGGCGGGATTATCAGGGCTAAAGGCATAAATCAGCGCATCACGGCGGGATAAAGTCTTCATAGAGTCTCCTTTGGTTTTCATATCATTATCATTAAGAAATTATTAAAAACGTTCTGATTTCATCATAGGCGAGAATGGGAAGGGAGACAATGTTCGTGCCTAAAATGGTAAAAAAAGTTGACGAAGAGAGGGATTAAGTATATCGTAAAACATATCTTAAGATATAAAACACGTAGTCATCGTATCGAATCGTCGATCTATGTTTGGACTACGTCATAAGATTAGGAGATCAAACAATGAAACGATTATTTGAATACGGATTGGAATATGGCCTTGAGATGGAGCGAGGAGCGTGTCGTCATGGCTCAGGCAGGATGCGAAATGTCCATGGAAAATGTGCCGGAATGGGCGGTGGTGGTCGTCACGATGGGCAAGGTGGCGGAAATGGACGTGGGCATGGATGTGGTGAAGGATCGGGTCATGGACGTGGCAAAGGAATGGGGCGTGGTAGAGGTCACGGAAAAGGTCATGGTGGATCCGGTCAATGTGGTGGAAACGGCAGAGGACGACAAGGTCGAGGCGCAGAGCGTTTTAGTGGCGCACGCCGAATTTCGGCGGATGAATTACAGAATTTAACGCTGGCATTACTGGTTGAAAAACCGCTGCATGGCTATCAAATCATCAAAGAGCTCGAGGAATTATCGCACGGATTTTATAAGCCAAGCCCGGGGATGATCTACCCCGTACTCGCGTTTTTAGAAGAGAGTAATTTAGCATTGCCTGAGATGGATGGCGCGAAAAAGCTCTACTTCATCACTGAAGAAGGCCAAGAGATTTACGCCCAAAATAGAGCCGATGCCGAGGCACTTTTAGAGTGGCTTAAAGCGCAGGGGCAATTGATTGATGCGATGGAAACCGCCTATGAAGCAGAAAAACTCTCTCCAGAATTTCCCTTCAGAGATAAAATGCAGACCCTTCGTGGAGTGCTACGCAATAAACGACAGGTCGATGCCGAAACACATGAGGCGATCGTCCAAATATTAGAAGAGACAATTGCTAAGATTGAAACGCTATAACCTCCAAAATTCTATAGCACCCGAAAGTTAAAATCTGGCAACTGTGTAAAACCCCTTTCAGAAATGGAAGGGGTTTTTT
>JAAZCI010000155.1 GCA_012513365.1 Lysobacteraceae bacterium | reverse complement strand
TTTTCAAGCGGCCGGTAATCAATGGAATCTTCAATCCCAAGCGGTATCCAAAATGTTTTTTTTAAATATTGTTGCAATGACTCCCCGGCAAGGCGCTCAAACAGAAATGTCAGCAGCATAAAATCCACATCGGAATAGAGCGCTGTCGTTTTCGGCGAATGCACAAGGGGCGTAAGCAAGAGTTTTTGGAGAAACTGAGAGCGATCCTGACAATAGAGCGTTTCACTATAAGAAAGATCGTAAAAAAGGGGATTTGGTTCAAATCCGGCGCTGTGAGTGAGAAGATCATAGAGCGTAATTGCCTCTTTTTCACTCGGGAGGATGAGCCCTTGCCTAACCTCCTCCTCAAGAAGATCAAAAAGTGAGCAATCAAGATCGCATTTCCCACTTGTCAGGAGCGATTGAAAGCCAAATGCCAGACTAAATACCTTCGTGAGCGACGCAATATCGTAATGCGTCATTAAATTTGCGCAATTAATAGTCGGAATGAGGGTTCGATGCCCGAAGGCCTGTTGGTGGATTCTGCTACTTTTGTGCTCAATTGCGTTTTGCGCACTCGGAAATCCGTCTTTTATCGAATCTTTGATGTTTTTTTCTAAATTTGCGAAACCCATCTGTTTTAGCCTAATTTGCCCCGGTCAAGCTCTCCATAATAAGCGACAAAAAAGACCAAACCTAGCACCTGCGCAATCTTTGAGCGAAAATAAATTTGACCAAACGGCGAAAAAGCTGTTTAATACTCTACATCAACAGCGGCTCGATAGCTCAGTCGGTAGAGCAGCGGATTGAAAATCCGCGTGTCGGCAGTTCGATTCTGCCTCGAGCCACCACCTTTAAAAAGCACTATTCCACACGGTCTAGTGCTTTTTTCTTATCTATCGAAAATAACCTCTCCTTCCTTGACCTTAGCCAACCTTTCCCCTCTTATCGCCACTCCAAACAGTCTCATTTGATATTAATCAAGTTACTAATCCTTGAATTTGGCATGATTTCCTTAGAGGCCGAAGCTTGAAGCACTGATTCGCACAGAGCTTACGGCGAAACGTTCAAATCGATCCTTCACATTCACATAGGAGAGTTTATATGGTCGCGTCGAGTGATTTTCTGGTAGTAGTAGCAAGCGCATTAGGATTAGTCTTTATGTTCGGTATGGCCGGATTCCTGACTTACTTCTTCCTTAAAAAAGCAAAAGAAGAAGAGGAACGTAAAAGTAAATAATTTTTCCGCATCTGTGATCATCGATCTCTTGAGCTAAAAGCTGTGCATGATAACTACACTTAGCCTGCACCCCTCTCGCTTTTAAAGCTCACAATCTATTTTCCCCTCGTATCATGATTCACCAGTGCACCGTTTGTAAAATGTATATGTATATTGCTTAAATAACTTAAATGGGCGTTCTGCCAAAAAAGCCTTCGAGACAGTTTAGTGAGTTTCGAAGGCTTTTTTATGCTTCTTCCATTTCCCCTAGCTCTGATCCCAGCCTCTCTCTTTTCTACCTCGTTCTGAGCCGCCTCAGAGGCTTTCTACGCGCACAAAAAAAGGAGAGCTACTCACTCTCCTTTATAAACGGTTTAACGCGTCACAGCGCTTAGATTCGCGATGAGGGATTTAGTAGCCCTCAATAGAGACTATTCGTCTTTTAAACTTGCCTCATAGGCATCCCACGCCGCCCATTCATCGTCTGCTTCGCTTACTTCCGTTGGATCGGCTAGAAAATAGACCCAGCGCCCCTTTTCGATCGCTTCAATCTCAAGGAGACGCTCCGCCACTTTTTTCGGCACGATGGGGAAATCATACCCATCCCGATCATTGCGGCAGATTGCAAGCTTACCTTCCGCGAGCATTTTGCTCTGTTCAGGCGTGACAGTGACAAAGCGCACCTTCTTACCATCGGAGCTAAAGTTAAAGCGCTCAGAGCTCTCAGAACGCTTATCCTTCGCATTATCGACGCGTTCAGTATCGATTAGGCGTCTTGCTTCAATTCGAGCCG
>JAAZCI010000154.1 GCA_012513365.1 Lysobacteraceae bacterium | reverse complement strand
TTTTCGTTGGCCACATGATCGCCTTTTATGGCCTCTGTTTTATGATCGAGAAAAATCGTGACAACACACTTGGCGTCGTCTTAATGCTCGGCTTTACTTTCTTAATGGGCGTAATGCTCGCACCGCTTTTAACCATCGCGATGAAAAGCAGCAATGGCGCGAACCTCATTATGACGGCAGCCGGCGGACCCGGCGCGCTCTTTATCGCTCTTGCCGCACTTGGCAGCGACAAAACCCGCGACTTCTCATTTTTAGGGAAATTTGTTGGGATCTCTGTGTTAATTTTAATGGCAACCATCGTCTTAAACGTACTCTTCTTAAAAATGCCGGTGATGAACCTGATCATCTCAGCAGTGATTATCCCGCTTTCAGGGGCGATCATTGTCTACCGCATTAACGATGCCGCTCGCGGTGGCGAAACCAGCCATGTGAGCCTTGCACTCGATCTTTATATCGGCATCTACAACATCTTCTCGGCCCTTTTACGTCTTTTAATCGCCTTTACCGGCAACGATTAATCGATACCGCGGCTCCTAAATAATAGACCGCAAAGAGAACAAAAAAGCGTACCCTTAACTGGATACGCTTTTTTTGTGCGCCGACTGTTAAACATTCCTTAAATAGAGCCGTCCTTCAGGAATAGCGCGTTTTTTTGCTGGATCAGGGATAATCTCGTGCTTATCTTTCAGCGTTGAAAACCCCGCATCCTCCTCAACTTCTTCACCTTCTAATAAGTATTGTGATTCAGGGTTTTCGGATTTCAATTTTTCCATATCATAATAGAGATGATTGTTCGTTGAATAAGCCCCGCTGCCCTCATCTCCACGGCTCATGTCCGTTCCCACAGGAATCCCCGGCGCATCGCCCTCTAATTGGAATCCACCAAACTGCTTGCCATCTTTGGTATAGAGCCCTGAATTGAGGCCGGTAAAGATCTGCAGTGCCATAAATTTCCCGTAGAACTCACCGCCGCCGCAAGGGTCATTTAACACATCTTCATCAAGGGTGACGCCATAGGTTGAAAAGAGTACATAATCGCCTTTTTGAATGCGCGCCGGATAGATTACCCGCTCGCCAATGCCATCAAGCGCTAAATACCAACCGTTGACGCTTTTTTCACTCTTGTCTTGGGTGGTTTCGACCATAAATTTATCATCACGCTCATCGGATTCCGGCACATTATGCGCAATCACACTATGACGGTGAAGATCATCAACCGTGAGGAGCGCTTTGCCCGTATCGAGTTGCACCTCGGTATCTTTAATGGCGTAAAACCCATTGGTTGCAGTGGATTTTGCATCACTTAATAAGATTGCACGCCCTGTACCAACCAGCACCCACGGGGTCTGTGATCCAGAAGGATAGGCAATCGTTGGGCGCACCGTAATCGGCTGACCAAGATCGATCAATAGCTGAGTATCATACTTCGTTAAATCGTTATCATCGAAGGTGACGCGATAGAGTTTCCCGCTCTGATCACCCACATAGATGCGATCAAGCTGTTGATACCCATCGCCAGAGATACTCACCTCAAGCGCAGGGCTTGACGCGCCGCCACTGCCCCCTGGCAGTATAACTTTACTTAACAGATCGCCATTATAAGCATTGATCAAATAAACCACTGACCCACCGTTCGGGCGATAACCATTCCCAAATACCGCAACGGCGCGTGGACCATGCTCTGTACTTTGATTGAAAAACTCCACTTCCGAATAGGTATAGCCAAGATCTGGATAGTTATCCCGCGTTAGCTCAAAATGCACCTTAAATTCAGGGCCGGTTTCGCTATTGTAGGTGGAATAGCCCACAAGTCCCTCTTTTCCGGCGCCCATGCTGGTCACCCCAAAGCTATAAAATCGCTGACCGACGGCCGCATCAAAAAGATGTGTACTGCCATTGACGGCATAACTATGGGTATACATTTTAGCGGTAATCATTTCCAAATCATCTTTGAAAAAGCTTGGAAAATAACTGACATACCGGCGCCCACCTTGGGAAATTACTTGCGCTTTTCCATTACTATCTAAGACCGAAATCTTAGGATTCCGATCAGCATAGAGAATATTGAGTAATCCATCATTTGAACCCGCGATTAACAGATTATAGAGATTCTGATCGCGATTTTTCTGATAAAGATAATCTAAATATTCCGGAATACGATGCTCAGCAATGCGCTGTAAATTGATGTTGAGATGATCTTTATTGGCGTAGGTGATGTGCGAATCGATAACGTCCCCAAGAAGCGGACGATACCTAAGCGTACGCTCTTGATTACCCATCAACCAATTAATATAACGTTTATCGACGCCCAAATCTTTTAACAGAATGCGCTTTCCGCCAGCCGCACTATAAAATGCGCCTTGATTGGCTTCAATTTTATGAGGGTCGTTTGTACTCCAGGCTTTATCAGTAAAATGTTCAGTATCCGGATCATATTCGTAGGCGATAATCTCCCCTGCCCAACCATTGGGTGAATACTTAGTGGAATATTCCACCCCCTCGGTAGTAATCGTACTGCTCTGATCTTTCACCCGGCCGGTACCGCTTCGTGATTTAATAATGGTTTGGAAAATTTTATGGAATGCTTCATCGAGCGCGCTAGTATCCGCGGCGGAGGCATAAACGCCCCATGCAGTACTATCGTCCCAGTTCGCCTCATTATTTGGATCGACGCGTTTCCCGCCGGACTCTCTTCCAATAAATGTTTGCCCAACAAACCGGCGTAGATACTGCTCAGATTGCACCGCATCAGCATCCGTTCCAAACGTAATTGCATGCGTAGTAAAGTTCATTTTCTTCGGTTCATCCATCCAGTCTTTACCGGCAAGATCCACCGGACGCGGGTTTGGATTATGTTTCATTAAGTCGTTACGAATATCAATCTTGCGTAGGAATGCGCCCAAATGTTCAATCGAGCGTAAGTTTGCCTCACTTGTGCCCGAGGCGTCAGCCGGAACACCGTCCATCTCAAACCAATCCTGCTTGATAAATACCCGATGTGTAGTCTTCGGAATCTCAAACACATTTTGCGCCCCATCGGTTAATAAGATAAGGTGCTGCTCCTGACAACGGTAGGTAATCGGGGAAGGCTTATGGAACGTCGGCTTATTATTCTCTTTCGAGCCGACCGTCGCTCCACGCAGATAGGCAGCTGCTCGATAGACTGAGTTATTAAGCGGAGTCCCCCCTCTCGCTGTAAAATCCGTGATAAAGCCCGTTGCTTGACTGGTAAGCGTCCCCACTTCATCAACTAAACGCGTTGGTATCACGTAGCTTTTGTCAAATACACTCTGATACGGATACGTATCTGCCGGACTTGCAAGGGGTGCTAGACCAATCTGTGCTTGCGCCCCATAACGTTCTAACATGTTTTTAAGCGTCCATTTCAATACTGCCACACGGCTATATTTTCCCGCTTGATTCACATAGGGATATTTTGTACTGCCAAACGCGGTACTCGTATTGCAATGGCGCTTTTTTTTATCGTTCGCACTTGCATATTTATCATTATTATTCCCTTGTGATGGGCGATAGACACATTTCGCATTATAATCAGAAATCCCTTTAGGGTTAGTTATCTGATTGTTCCACACGAGCTCTTCCGTACTTGTAGTGAAGTTTTTAAGCCCAAAATCAACGGTGTATCCTTCTGGCTTCTCCATATCGAAAAATAGCATACTTCCCGAGCTATCAAACACCATCATAATGTTGGGCTTTGGCGGATCGGAAAAGACAATCGGCTCATTATGGGGCATTAAATCGTTCGCAAACGCTACGCCGAGTAACCCCAACCATAAATATAGAAGACGTTTCATAGATCCTCCCAATAGAATCAGATTAATATACCTCAAAAATAGCATAATTCTAGGAAAGAAATGTTGATTTTTGTATACAAAATGTTAAATACTATTAATCATACTGCTTATTTAAATTTAATTTTGAATTAAAATATATATTTGAATATAAATAATATTTTTATTATATTTTTTTAATTACTCAAGAAAATAATCAGGAATCCGCCCTGCTTTCGCATAACGCTGATAAAATCGCTGAGTAAGCTCGACGCCGCTAGTTTCAAACAGAAGTGGTGAATCGGTGGGCGTTTCTAAAAGTGCCTCAGTAACGCCCGCCATAAATGCGGCTAAAAAGTAGAGTTCGTGGGGCTGATAGAGCTTCCCTTCAAAACTTGCGCGCTGATCCATATAGGCAAAAAACTGCTCCGGCGACTCGATCACCTCACAAAGAAAATCGACAAAAAAGAGATCCGATACCAAGGAAGGATAGAGATTCCCCTCTTCAACGCGCAAAAAGACCTCCGCAAGACTTGAAAGCGTCGGAAAATAATCAGACACGGCGCAAACTAGATAGACCTCATCAATCGCCGGAATCTCAAGGGGCTCACCTGCAATCTGTAGGCGATTTCTGACCGATGTTAGATGTTGATAACAGCTCACGCCCTGCTGATAGGATTTTTGCACCGCGCGGAAAAAGTCCCGTTTAAAACTCTTCTCATCGCCAAGGCGCGCCTTATCGGTGAGCCGCTGAGATTTCGCTTGCACCACAATCGCACGCCCCTCCCACAGCACTAAAAGATCAATCTCACCGAGATCTACATCATTACCGACATCATCGCGCCCAATAATTTCAACATTTTGGTACACGTTTTCTCTACCGAAAACGTTTGAAAAAGCACGATTTAACATCGATTCAGTAAATCTGCCCCGATGCGATGCTGCCTCATTACGATAGGTATTATCGGCAATCATCCAATCAAAGGGACGTGTATAGAGCGCCTCAAAGAGCGTAAAGAAATCGAAGATAAAATAATCCTGCCCCACCTTTAAAATCGGCGTTTCCAGCAGGGCATTTTTGACATTGATCGAATCAAATTCCGCATTGTACGTTCCGCGATTCATATCAAGCGCAAAGGCATCAAACAGGTTTAAAATTCGCTCCACCTGCGCTTTGGAAAAACGTTTTCCGAGCTCTTTTTTATTAAAGGTAAAAGCGGGCAAAAAAGTCAGCGTCTGGATGTTTTGTGCGTTGAGCCGTTCAAGGCGTTTTAAAAAGCGTTTTCGACTGGGCGATAGGAAAAAGGTGAAAAACTTCTCAAGCTCTGCCATATCCGCGCTCTCAAAACCCTTATGCTCAAGGAGCCATGCATCATCTTTTTGATAGCGTTTCGGCGCGAAATCAATATATTGCAGATCAAACACCCCTGGCGGATTATAAAAAATTGGTACCACATAATATTCGGCGCGCATCATATAATCTTCAGGATAATTCACCCGGAGCTCATTCATCATCAGCCCGTGAATATGCGTCAAGCGGTGCAATAGCTCAAGCGCCTCCTCCTTCATCTCTTCGCTTTCAAACACCGACGGAAGCCTCGTATCGATCGGGTGTTTCGCCATCAATCCAAGCAAGAGCATAATTCCGTTACGGGTCGGCAGATGTTCTGCATCGTTCCCCATAAATTCGTAAAAAAAGGCAAAATAGGCCACCACATGGATAAACCCCTTGCGCGCTGTGAGCGCTTCAAGCGCCGTCATAATCTCTTTTTCTTCCATCAAAAAGCTCATGGAAACTCCTTCTCTCCTCTCATTTAGCTCACCAATAGTAGCGCAACTTAGAAGGCAATCAAACTTTTAAAGCCTGCATACCATTAAATAATTTAATCAATCCTCTTGAAATAAAATCAACCACTCCCATATTCAATAGTGAAAGGAGATTATGCGGATGGCATACTCCAAATTGTTTTTTTGATCGTAATAAAAGGAGGTAACCTTATGGCATTTCGTCCATTTTCATTAATTCCAGCCATTACATCAGATTCATTTTTCTCTGATCGTTTTCCACAAATGGATCACTTTTTCAATCGTTTTGGCGATCTTCCTACACAACATATGCCCGATTATAACATCAAAAAAATTGATGACTCCCATTACACAGTCACCCTAAGTGTCCCGGGCTTTAAAGAGGAAGATTTGTCAATTAATGCAGGTCAAGGGCAACTCATCATTGAAGGAAAGCATGAAGAAAAATCTGAGAAAGAGACGGAAAATGATGAATATATTCATCGCGGTATCCAAAAACGTAGCTTCTCATTACGCTTTAATTTAGGGGAACGTATGAAAGTGCAATCCGCCGATCTTGAGGATGGATTCTTAGAGATTGTGCTTGAAGAAGAAGCGCCAAAAGAGGAGGCTTTCGAGAAAATTGCCATCTCTAAAAAGTAAATTGATCGATCTCTTCTCTAATCTATGATGTAGCTAGCCCTAGATCGATCATGCCCAAGCGCTCTAAAAATAGCATGCGCTTGGGCTTTTTTATGTTCTTATGCAAAACAGTGCTCACTAAAAAATTGATACGCCCGTTTTTCCGCCCACGAATAGGGAGAGTCTTTGAGCGGAAATCCGCAATGGCCGCCATATTTCGGCGTTTCTAGATAAAAATAGCGGTGCTGTTCCGCCACATGATAAGGGTAACAACTCTCGCCAAGCATCGGATCATTGAGCGCATTGATCGCTAAAATGGGCCGATCGATCTGCTCGATCACCCGAAGCGGCGAGGTTTGATAATAATAATCCTCACCATTTTTAAAGCCGTGAATCGGCGCGGTAAAATAGTTATCAAAACTGGTAAAATCATTGACCTCATCAAGCTTATCTAAATTCGGAAGCTCCGGGAATTGCACCGCTTTCGCCTTCACCTTCTCTTTAAGTGTCCCGAGAAAATTTTGCACATAGACCTTATTAAAGCCCTGATTAATAAACTCAGCACTTGCGACAATATCGAGCGGCGTTGAGACACCCACCGCCCCTTTTACCCGCGGATCGAGCGTTTTTGTATGCCCTAAATAATTAAAGCTCACCGCTGCTCCCATGGAAAAGCCGATTAGATAGATCTCCTCAAATCCCGATTGCAGCGCATAACGCACAACACGCGCAAGATCATCATAAACACCGTGATGATAAAAACGCAACGTCCGATTCATCTCACCACTGCACCCGCGCTGATTCCATGCAAGACTCGAAAATCCGCGCCGATAAAAATAATCCGCCGTTGCAGTAATGTAGGGTCTGCGTGAATTTCCTTCGAGCCCGTGACTTAAAATCAGCAGTTTATTGCGCTCTTTTTGTTTAAGCCAATCAAGATCGAGGAAATCGCCATCGTCCAGCTCCAAACGCTCCCGCTGAAAATAGGGCGGCTGATAATCGCGAAACAATCCGGGGACAATTGTGGAATAGTGGGCACTTTTATGAAAAATGGAGGGCGCTCGATAGGCCGAGTCGGTAATTAATGGCATGATCAATACTCTAATTTTGCAACAATACGCGAGCCTCTAGTGTACCACTTATCGCCTTTTTGCCCGCATTGATCGTGCGTCTGCTATGCTTATTAAACCCGTTATTTGCCACAGGAAGCAGAGCCCCATGCACAACACCTCATTCCAGCCGATGATCTCCAATCTCTTTTATAGCGAGACCCTTAAAATAGCGCTCAAATCCGCTGATTTATCCGCGATATCCCTTGCCGAAATCCTTAAAAATGCGCTCGAAACGGAGTTTCGTACCCTTAATTTAGCGCACACCGTCACACAAAAAAATCATCAATTGTTTCTTCATGAAGCGGGTAACGAGGATAACAATAGTGAAAATGCGCCCTACTCAGTCAGCGTGATTCAATATCCTGAGGATCAAACCGCGCTTAAAACGGCGATCTCAACCGGCGATGAATTGATTCTGCTATTTACTCAAAAAAGAGACAACAACATCGAAAAACTCGCCCATTGTTTGGATGCGTTAGAGGATCACGGTGCAGCTTTAAAAGGGTTTACTCTTGAGATTAACGGGGAAACAATCTATCTACAACTCTTCGAGAAATATTACGATTTTAACGTCGATACGTTTAATGATTATCGTTAATGATCTCGTTTAATGCCGCCATTAAAAAACAGTCTTAACGAGTGCGCCAATGCCCCAGCAAATCAGGATTACGAGTAGATAAAGATGCGGGCGGAATCGTTCTGCCTGATGTTTTTCCGTCTCAAAAATGCCGTAGGTGCACCAGAGCGCACTTAGCCAGCCGACAAGGCCGATGTGAATCAGAAAAAGATTGCCACTAACGATAAATCCAACGAGCGAAGTAACGAGATATTGGGCATCCACCGACTTTTTATAACGGCGCATTAAGATCAGCGTGATCCCCGCAATCATCGCCGGTATAATCCCGAGCAGATAGCCAAACGGAAACGTGAGTATCATGCTCCCTAAATGCGGATCAATCAAAGTAATGACCGCGCACGCCAGGATAATTCCATAAAAAGGCCCGTAAAGCATAAAGCGCCACAGAATTGACCAACCGCCAAGCGGACGGGTTAATGGTCGTTTAATTGAAAAAAGCGTCATGAAAATCCCCCGCAAGGTGCCAATCATTATGGATTAAGAAAGAACCTGAGTATACCGCGTTAAGGCAGCCGTTTCGTCTTTTTCACCATAAATAATCGCGCGCCCATCATTAAAGAGCATAATGCGTTTTTGCACCGCGGATTCTGAATTTAGATCACTCGTATCTGTTCCTCCATCGAGCATAATATTGAGGAAATAGTCGGTCTCTTTATAGGCACGATTGCGCTTTTCAAGATACGGTTTAATGCGATTAAAATCGTGGGGTTTAGGTGCATAGATCATAAATTCGCCCCCGCAGAGTGTACGGATTTTAAGCCCATTGGGATTTGCTTTTCGATCTCCTTCTTGATTATCGCTCTGATCTGTTTGAAAGAGCGCCGGAAACGTCGGCTCACTTCCGCAAGTTGGGCAGTCAGGATTTTTAAGTTTATCCAGATTAATCGATTGGGTATGAAACTCCCAAAGTTCTGCAGTAAAGAGAGTATTACGCACAGGAAAGCCGGTTAAAAACTTAATCGCTTCCGCCGTTTGTAGGCTCGAAATCAGTTGTAAAATCGGCTGGACAACGCCGACAGAGGAGCAGGTATCCTCGCTCTCAAGCGGGATCGCCCCGAGCAGACAGCGCAGGCACGGCCCTTTTTTATCAGTTACGTCTAAAGGCGTATCTAAAAAATTATAGGTCATGCCGTAACTCTCAAGCACGGAGCCAAAAATCCACGGAATCTTAAGTTTATAGGCGGCATCATTAATCAGCATGCGAATATTGAGATTATCAGTGCCATCTAAGATAAGATCGGCGCCTTCAAGCAGATATTCAATATTATGAGGCGAAACTTCGGTGAAAATTGGCCGAATTTTAACCTCTTGATTGATCGCCTTAAGATGGGTTTCAAGGGCGATCACTTTCGGAAGCGACGCCTTCGCATCAGCTTCGGTAAAGAGGGTTTGACGGCTGAGATTGGTGAGCTCAACGATATCGCGATCGATCAAGGTGAGCATGCCAATCCCAGAGCGCGTCAAGGTTTCCGCGTGTTGCGCACCGAGCGCGCCCGTTCCAATAATCACCACATGCGCCCCGCGAAGTGCCAACACGCCCTTCTCGCCAAGCTGATGAAATCGGGCGAGCCGATGGTAACGCGGATTTATCATCGGATCATGCCTTCCACCGGGCTACTTGCGCGCCCAAGTTTACTCATCTCCATGCGTTTTGCTTCAAAGGCTAATCGCCCGGCTTGAGTCGCTAAACTCATCGCACGGCTCATTTTGATCGGGTCTTCACTATAGGCCACCGCACTATTTAACAGAACCCCGTCTGCGCCAAGCTCCATCGCATAGGCCACATCTTTCGGGCTCCCTAAACCTGCATCGACAATCACCGGTACCGTCGCTTGGTCGATAATGTGCGATAAATTGACCGGGTTTAAAATCCCTAATCCGCTCCCAATCGGCGATGCGCCCGGCATAATGGCGTGACAACCCATCTCTTGTAGACGGCGCGCGAGCACCACATCATCGGAAGTATAGGTAAGCACCGTCATCCCTTCAGCAAGGAGCATCTCCGTTGCGCGAAGGGTTTCAATGGGATCGGGCAGAAGCGTTTTATCGCACCCGATAATCTCCACCTTAATCATGTCGCAAAGGCCCGAACCTTGCGCTAATTTAGCAATGCGAACTGCCTCTTCCGCGGTTTTTGCTCCTGCGGTATTGGGAAGTAATTTATATTTTGTCAGATCGAGTTGCTCAAGAAGATTGGGCTGGCTTTGATCAAAAATATCCATTCGGCGTACCGCAAAGGTGAGTACTTCCGTATCACTTGCCTCAACGGCGCCCTTTTGCTCTTCAAACGAACGGTATTTCCCCGTACCTAAAAAAATGCGGGAATTGAACTCGAACGAACCAATTTTAAGTGTCATGTGTTAACCTCCACCGACAAAATGCACGATCTCAAATGAGTCGTTATGATTGACAGATTCAGTGGCGTAATGCGCTTTGGTAATTACGTCACCATTTTTTTCAATGATAAAAAAACGGCGCGAAGCAAGGTCGAGCACCTCCACAAGATCAGCGACCGTCGCCGTCTCTTTGGCAATCTCAAGCGCTCGATCATTCACAATAATCGTAATCATAGTCATCTCCTTTTTAGGTTAATCATTTAACAGCGAAATTAACGTTTGGGCATAAGAGGCGGGATTTGCATGTTCAAAAAGCGCCGACATCACCGCCACCCCCATCACATAGGGGCGGACTTTTAGAAGCGTCGTATGATCGATCCCTCCGACCGCCACCAAATTATCCGCGATCGTACTCGCCTTTTTCAGGTTTTCGAGCCCAAAGGGAGGATAATTTTTTAACGCTGTGGGAAAGATATGGCCGATCTGCAGATAGGACGCGTGTAGATGATGCGCCATAATCTGCGTAAGCGAATGAACGGAACGGCTAAAGGAGAGCGCAGGAAATCCAATCTGTGCGCGCTGTAGCGGAATGCTTCGCTCCATTAGATGAACGTGGTTAAGCCCGTGCAGAAGGGCGAGATCGATACGATCATTGATGATCAATTTTTGGGGCGGAATGCCGTTTAACAGCGCCATCTCGATGAGCTGATCTTGCTCAAGGGGCGACAAACTCTTTTCCCTTACTTGAATAAAATCCACAATGGGCGCAATCTCACTCATAATCTCGAGCGTCGCGTCCATCGGTAAATTATCTGGCGTAATGGCAAAAAGCTGTTTCATCATCCCTCGCTTGCGGGAAGTGGTGCGCGCCTCTTTATACCCCGTCGATTCCATCTTGGCTCCTTTATCTGGTTGTCTCGACCGCGATCCGGTCAACTCAGTGTAAAGCCTCAATGTGGCAATCGTTTGGCATAAAAAAACTTCCTTAAATGGCCGTTGGAATGCTCCAATCATCCTTCTAAGAAAGTGTGCTGTGGCTCTAAAATCAATGTCGCTAACGCAATAATTATCTCTCTATCGCGCGAAGATTTCTTTAAGAGCTCGCCCACTTTCCTCCGCTAGTCTTAACTAGTTCAGGTTCAAAGAGTCCCGAAGTTGATCACTTCAATCTCAGCTGTTTTCAACAGCACCTCCAGTGGAAATCGATTAATTTCTAAAATTGAGTATAGAGCAGAAATGCACAAACGGCAACTGCTCCACATAAAGCGCTTACATTAAACGATTCGTTTGGCAAGCATCGTCGCAAATTGAAGCTGAATGCGATTGCCATTTTCGTCAACGCGGTGGAGCTCACCCACATCTTCGTTATAGGTCACAAGTTCCCAATTTTTATAATAATCCGCCAGCTCTCCCTCACCAAAGGTGAACGAAAAGCCTTGATGACAGGGATATTTGTCCGTATGCATCGCCGACACAATGAGGTTATAGCCGTCGATCGCTGTCGATTGTTGCATATTGCGAATAATGTAGGGAATGCGCCCCGCCTCCAAAAACATAAAGACCACGGTGGAAAAGATAAAACCATATTCCCCATCGAGCGTTGCATCATTAATATTGTAGAGAAACGGCGTAATTCCCTCGATCGATTCCGTCTCAATCACCGTTTTGAGCGATTCGATCGCATTTGGATTGGCATCGACGGAGGTCATGGTAAATCCAAGCTCGTTCAAAAAGAGCGAATTTCGGCCCATTCCGCAGCCTAAATCAAGGGCTGCACACGGCTCGATCAATTTACTTGCCGCCACCACATCCGTATGGGGAAGCGTTAATCCATAATTTTTCTGAAAATAATCTGCGCCACGTCCCTTTGATTCCATCTCCGACTCCTTCGCTTTTTAATGATGAATATAAAAGTAATGTTTTATTGTCCCACAAAAAAGAGGATCGGTCACCCTCTCCTCTTATATATTATCTTCCATTTCGGACAGATCTAAAATTTACTCCAATGGGCTGATCTTAACCTACTTTTTCTTGATGATCGCCAATACCGCACTGGTGGCAAAAATGCGCAAAAGTGCTTTTCCGTGCGCCACACGCGCCACATTCGGCAAAGAGATGCAGTCCGCAATGAGGGCAATAATCTCCTAAGTTTGAGGCAAGATTGAGCCGGCGTTCACACCCTGGGCAAACCCCCTTTTCAAGACGCGCAAAGACCATCTCATATTGCAACTCTTGCCGTCGCGTAGGTTCAGGGGCCGCTTCCGCCTCTTTTTGGCGTTTTAAATAATTTCGCAATGCATTAATCACATAATGACCACCGAAAAAGGTCAAAATCACACCCACGCCGTAGCGCACATAACCGCCGTAGCTCGGTAGATACGGGACGAGTTCCACAAAAAATGCAAAGAGCGCAAAGAAGATAAATCCCCACACAAACGGCCAATAGCTCGAATTGCGCTTAGTTTTAAAGAGATAGCCCGCAATCAGAAGTAGCGGTAAGGTTAATAATAATCGGTAGATAAATACGCGTAAATCCATCTGATCGCGGGCTTTTTGGTAGAGC
Organism: Lysobacteraceae bacterium; assembly: GCA_012513365.1. Lineage (GTDB taxonomy): Bacteria > Pseudomonadota > Gammaproteobacteria > Cardiobacteriales > Wohlfahrtiimonadaceae > CALZBJ01. The sequence continues at coordinate 1,970 of JAAZCI010000154.1, read as the reverse complement.
TTAAATCCCGCCTCGTGCGCCTCGTAAAGCTCCCCTTGCAATGCCTCACGTTTTTCATTTAATTGACGCGTCTCTTCACTTATCGCAAGCAGCGCCTGCTCCGCTTTTTCATGCTCAATTCGGAGCGTTTCGAGCACTTTTGCTTTTGCTAATAACTCCGGATCCTCTTTCGCCGTATCGGTAATCCCTTTCGTGGCTAAATAATTAAGATGATTCTCTTTTTCCGCCTGATAGCGTGCCGAAATTTGCGCTTTTTCGATCTCTAACCGCTCCCGCGATGAGCGAAGTTTTCCAAACTCTTGATCATATAAGATCTCTTTTTCACGAAGCTCCGGCATTACGGTCTCATCATAGAAGTCCTCCACCATCAGCGGTTTTTCAACCTTTGGAAGATCATTGATAATCGTACTTCCAAGCCCGATTAAAAACCAAGCGAATAAAATACTCACAAGCCACAGCCCGCGATTAAACCATTTTTCCGACAAACGAAGATGCTTACTCATAGTGGCCTCTTAAAATGTTAACTGTTGTTTACTTTTTGTAGTGTAACGATTGCTCAATTTTCTGTCAATTAGTTTTTCAATTAAATGGTGAAAATACTCTCAAACGCCCGATCCTATGCGAATAATCTACACAATTAAAGCCTGACACCTCGCCCGTTCTCCGTTATACTAGAAAACTTCGCAAGATAAGGGAATATCAAGCGTTTCATCAAATAAGGACAATCTGTGAGAAAAGAAGTAACCGAGTGGCTAAAAACTCTGGTGGCAGGGTTCGTTGTCGCGCTCGCGCTCTTTTTATATCCAAAATCAGAGGATCCCCGTTGGATTTTAGAGGCCGCGCTTTTGCTCGTCCTCCTCTGGATCATCACGATGTTTGGTTTTCTAAGCTCCCGCATCATTCGTGGTGGATATGAGCTTTTTCAGCGTGTTCGCAGTAATAAACGCTTCCGCTATATCACCCTAAAAGATATCGACCAGATGGAAGGCGATCAATTTGAGGCGTACATCGCCTATTTTCTCCGGCTCAATGGATTTAAGCGCATTAAAATTACCCAATATCAAGGGGATCAAGGCATCGATATCATCGCCCATAAAAAGAAGGAATCCTACGGGATTCAGTGCAAACGTTGGAGCCGAAATGTGGGAAATAGCGCCGTACAAGAGACCTATGCTGGCCAAGGGTTTTACAAGCTCGATCACGGCCTTGTAATCACCAATAGCTTTTATACTCAATCCGCCAAATCCCTCGCCGCCCAGCTCAATATCGAACTGCTCGATCGCAATGATCTGATCGATTTTTTAAAAACGAAAGGGGCGCGCAGATAACATTAAGCAATCAAAAAGGACTCACCCGATCACTCGAGGAGTCCTTTTTAAATCAATCTCTATCCTGTTTTAATCGATGATTTAATCGATTAAATCCTTCAATGATTAAAAAGTACGATCAACCGCGTAATTTGCTAAAATTTCGAGCGCTTTTTTATGCTCAGAATCGGGAAGCGTTTTGAGGGCTTCGATCGCCAATTTCGCTTGCTCTTTTGCGACATTATGGGTGTAATAGATCGATTTTGTACGGCTGATAATCTCTAAAATGGCATCAAGCTTTGATATATCGGCATTCACAAGCGCATCGTGAATGAGCGCTGCATCGGCTTCCGTTCCCGCGCGCATCGCGTAGATTAATGGGAGCGTGGGTTTGCCTTCAGCTAAGTCATCACCGGTATTTTTACCCATCACATCGCTTGTGGTAGTGTAATCCAAAATATCGTCAATCAGTTGGAACGCCGTGCCTAAATACATCCCATATTTTGAGAGCGCGTCCACATAATCGGGAAGGCCCGCTTCTCGTGCAATTACGCCTGCAACGCCGCCCGACGCTTCAAAGAGTTTCGCCGTTTTTGAATAGATCACATTCATGTAATTTTCTTCAGTGGTATCTGGGTCGCCGATGTTTAAAAGCTGCATCAC
>JAAZCI010000153.1 GCA_012513365.1 Lysobacteraceae bacterium | reverse complement strand
GATTTAGTCCTTGAAGCCGCGGGGCAGGCAGCGCTAAAAATGCATGGGGAAGCGGTGCTTCGCTTTGGTTGGCCGCTCACGATTGTGTCGGTCGGCGCGCTTGCCGATGAGGTATTTCACAATAATTTAAAACAGGCCGCAAAAGAGGGAAATAGCCGATATTGGCTGCTTCCTGGGGCGCTTGGTGGAATTGATGCGCTATCGGCGGCAAAACGCACGGGGCTTGAGCATGTTTCGTATCAGAGTTTAAAATCGATCGAAGGTTGGCGTGGCACTCATGCGGAAAATTTAATTGACCTTGATAGCGTCACGGAAGCCACCTGCTTTTTTAAAGGATCGGCCCGTGAAGCGGCGACACTTTTCCCGAAAAATGCCAACGTTGCGGCCACCATTGCGCTAGCTGGAGCTGGTTTTGAGGCCACCGATGTGGAACTTTGGTGTGATCCCAATCCCATAAAAAATCGCCATACCATCGATGTTAAAGGCGTCTTTGGTGATTTCACCATCACCATTAAGGGCAACCCCTTAGCGAAAAATCCTAAAACCTCAATGTTAGCGGCGCTAAGTGTGCTCCATGCCTGCGATAATCTCGTTGCGCTTGAATGGGTGTAGTGAGGTTAGAGCGTTGGGCGCCTCAAAATTAACATAAAACGTGCGATGTAAAATGAGAAAGCGATCTTCGGATCGCTTTTTTTATGCGCGGATTTATGGACAAATTACGTTATTTACCATTAATAATTTAAATTAAAAACAGAATGCTGATATCTTCGGCAAATCAAAAGCCGATGTAACTCATTGAAAGTTGAGTTTTTAGGAACACTTTTAGCGGTGTGGATGAATCATTTCTCATTTTAGTAAATATTTGCAATTGACAATAATCATTAAAAAGCAATAATAACCAAAGGAGAACAATTATCATTTACATTTATGCAGCTTGGTGGACCGATGTTAGGAAAAAGAAAACTGCTGCCGTTTCTGCTTGCGTCTTTATTAATGGCGCAAGCAGCGGCGGAGCCTACCCAAACGAAAACGAATGCCCCATTCAACGGGGTCGACGGGACGAGTGAGGCACTCGATAAAAACGCTCAAATCCCTGAATTAAAACTCAACCGTGTCATCGTTACCGCGATGAAAGAAGCGCTTGCCATCGAAGATAGTGGCGCGACCATTGCCCATTTTGGTGAAAGTGAGATTGATCGACTCAATGCCACATCGCTCAGTGATCTGCTGATTTATGAGCCGGGCGTGAGCGTGGATGAGAGTAAATCTGGGGGCTTGAGTGATATTCGCATCCGCGGGATTGGTGACGATCGCGTTCTTATTTTAGTCGATGGCGCGCCGCTTCCACAGACCTATAGTTTCGGCAGCTATCTTGGAACGAATCGAAATTATTTCGATCTGGATGCGATGAAATCGGTGGATATTGTCAAAGGTCCGATGTCGACGCTCTACGGCGGCAGTGCGCTCGCGGGCGGTATTTTCATGATGACGAAAGATCCAAGCGATTACATTAAACCCGGTGCGAAATATGGCGGTGAGGCGAAGATTGGGTATCGCTCGGCTTCACGTGAAACCTTGTTATCTGGCACGGGAGCGGCGAATTTTAACGATGATTTATCGGCCTTTTTGCGCCTGACGTACAAAAAACAACATGAGCGTGCCAATCATCATGGTGATGGTACGGGAAGTTCACAATTGGGAAAAAATCGTCTTCATCCCGATCCTTCCGATTCAAGCGTCAATAATCTACTGACTAAATGGGTATTTGAGCCTAATAGCGAGCACAAATTTAGCGCGACCTATGAGTATTTTAAGGAAGATGTGGATGTCGATCCGAAAGCAAAAATCGGCGATATTACCTTTGGGATGTTTAAGCAATTAGCCCTTGAAACCAATGATATTAATAAACGCCAACAACTCACCTTTAGGCACGATTTTAATCTAAAAACGCCGCTCTTTGATCAAGGATTTTGGCAACTCTATTTCCAGAAAAATAGCGTTGAGCAGCGCAGTTTTGAGGTGCGTGAAATGATTAAAGGGGGTATGGTCACCGAGCGGGATCGACTCTCTATGTTTGATAATAAGAGTCTTGGGCTTGGTGTGGAGTTTACCAAATTGCTTGAGACTCAAAGCGGCATTACGCACAATGTAACCTATGGATTAAGTGCTCGGCAGAATCGCGTAAGTACCG
>JAAZCI010000152.1 GCA_012513365.1 Lysobacteraceae bacterium | reverse complement strand
TTCGCGCGCGGATGCGTATTTTAGAACAAAATCGCCCAGAAGAGAGTGACGAGGAAGATGAAACCATCATCGAGATTGAGGGTTTAAAAATCAATAATGACCAATTTAGAGCCACCTTTGAGAGCACCAATCTTAACCTCACCAGCACCGAGTTTTCACTTTTATACTATATGGCGCAACACCGCGGAGAGACCGTTAGCCGGGATGAGCTAAGTCGCGAAGTTCTCGGGAAACGTCACCAAGCCTTCGACCGCGTCATCGATATGCATTTAAGTAATATCCGCAAAAAATTGCCCGATCGCCCGAGTGGCATCGCATGGTTTAAAACCGTTCACGGCCAAGGCTATCTCTTTTTAGATAATTAGGAGTTCTCCCTTTCATGATGAAGCGTTCGCGTTTTCTCCTCTCAGACCGGCTTAGTACGCGGGTTTTCTGCACGATTTGGCTTAGCATGGCGATCATGATCTGGCTCACCGTGCTCATTCCTCGCTTTGATCAGCGCCGGATTTTACCCTTAAGTACCGAAGAGGAGGAGATCTATCAAGAGCGCTTTGTGAATCGATTAGTGGCTGAAGAGATTCTCGCCAATCAGAAAGGATTTCGCCGTGGGCATGATCGTAAATCCCGTGGCGGTCGCCAATTGATCACGATCCCCAATAATGTGGAAGGGCGTTATTCTGCAATTCATAGTCTCCGCAATGATGGCTTTACCAACTTTATTATTAACACCATTAACGGAAAGCGTGCAAGCCAACAACCGGTAGGAAAAGAGCTCATTGTCGGCCCGTTTCATGTCTCCGCAACGCCCGATTATCACTATTACATCGTCTCCCATGCGCCACCGCAAGCCTACTATCTCTCCCGGCTTTTTGATGCCCCGCTTCTCCTTATTATGCTAATGACGATCATCAGTGTGCCCTTTGTCATTATGCTCACTTGGTCGCTCTCAAAACCGATGGAATACTTTAAAAAAGCGGCCGAACGAGTGGCTGAAGGGGATTGGTCGGTAGATAAACGGCTCGAACAGGGGCCCATTGAATATCGTACCGTTGGGCGCAGTTTTAACCGCATGGTGGAAGCGCTCACCAGTGCTGAAAATGAGAAAAATCGGCTTTTTGCGAACCTCTCCCATGAACTCAGAACGCCGCTTACGCGAATCCGCTTAACCAATAGCCTCATTCGCCGTAAAGCCAGTGATGATATTTTGCCGGAGGTGAAACGCATTGAGGATAATCTTATTTTGATTGAAGATCGAATTCAGTCGATGTTATCGCTCTCCCGCGAGCTCATTATCAACCGCGAACGCTTCGATGAGGTGTCGCTGGTCGAGCTCTTAACGCCACTCTTAGAAGATGCGAAATTTGAAGCAAAAGAGAATCATATTAAACTCGGCTACAACCGTATACCGAACCTAAAACTTGCGCTCAATAGCGAGCTCTTTACCAGCGGACTTGAAAATATTCTACGCAATGCGGTCTATTACGCGAGCAGTGAAATTAAGGTAAATATTTATGAGCGTGGGAAAAAACTGATTCTCAATATTCATGATGATGGCCCGGGCGTGAAAGCGGCCGATCTTGATCATCTCTTCGAGGCGTTTTATCGAGGCGAGCGCCCCGATGGTCTCAATGATTACGGCGGTTCGGGACTTGGGCTCTCCATTGCAAAACAGATGGCGCTAAGCCATAAAGGCGAAATTAGTGCGGAAAATGATAATGGGCTCTCCATTACGCTCACCTTCCCGCTGGCGGAACTGCGCGCAAAAAAGCCTCGTTTTCGTGACGGAATCCCCAATCACACCATCACAGAAACACCGCTTTGGGTGATTGAACCAAAAGAAAAAACTGAAACGATACAAGAGAACGATCCCGATCAGGATATAGATCAAGATATGTATCAAGACAAAGCTAAGAATCCGTAATGACTGATGTAAGCATTACGGTGTGGGGCGAGTGATCGGACGGGTCACACCCCAGATTCCAACGAGGGGTTTGGCTTTCCAAAAAGGCGCGCCGTAGGTTTTTCCGCGATGATAGAGTCTTGCTAAGGTACCATCTAAATAGAGCGCATCTTGGCAACCGATTTCATCTTTAAAATAGGTGGCAAACTCAAAAAAATTGACGCTATCTTCCGTCACCACAAAATGGACCTTTTGATCCATCACACAAACGCCACTGCGGATTTTAAGACTACGGGAATGCTCAATAAAGCGGTGATTATAATCGCCATTAATAAGGAGCATCGGCCCTGATTGCGTTGCATATTGAATCGGTTTATGTTGGCTAAATTCGGCAAAATTATCGGTGGTTTCAATGTAGGCACGATTACGATCGTCCACATAAAAAACCCCATTGGGAAGAAGTGCAAAATTGCCCTGCCCTTCATTAAAGGTCACCGTGTTGAGCGGGACTTTGGTAATGCCCTTTTCAATAAAGAGCCCAAGCGGGGTGTAATGCTCCGCGTAAATGCCGCTGTTTACCGCAAAGAGCAACTCCTCATGCCGGTTAGCACTTAAATACCGTGCAAGCGATGGAATTGAGTCAAAATCTTGCTCGGTCTGTTCGTTTTTCCAATAGAGTTTTAACGGCTCTTTAGTTAAATCAACGATCCCTTCCACATAGCGATGCCCTTCATAACGCGCGGTTTTAAGCTCAAGTGCACAGACATAAGAG
>JAAZCI010000151.1 GCA_012513365.1 Lysobacteraceae bacterium | reverse complement strand
TCGCGGGCTTGCTGTTTTTCCGCCGCTTCCACTTCAGCGCCATCATCAAGGATCTGGAAGAATTCGATTTTCCCCGGGGTTTCTGATTTATTACCCGGTTTTTGATAGGGAAGTTGGCGTAGAATGCGGTAGCGTTTCCCTTTGCTGGTGAAGATGAGTTCGACCGAGCTTGGCGTATCGCTTTCGGCAAAGTCGGAGCGAAGTGCGCGAATATCGCTTCGGTCAGAGCCACTTGCAACGCCGTAAAGCGCGTAACAGAGCGCATCGAAAATGGTGGTTTTTCCCGATCCGGTGCGCCCAGAAATCACAAATAGATTGTGGGGAAGTAACGCGTCAAAATTGAGGGTTTCGGCGGTTTTATAAGGACCGAAAGCGGTCATGGTTAATTGATGGGGTCTCATGCGTTCGGCTCCTTCGCGCGGTGTAGGGGCTCTTCAAAGAGAGCTTGTGTCGCCTCGTCGGGATGCTCCGTTTCGAGCAGTTCATAAAAGGCTTTAAACAGCTCAAGATCGTTTTGTTCGCGGGTTTCAAGTAGGCGCGCTTTAATCTCATCGGGCGTTCGAATCAATCCGGTATCTCGGCGAAGATGGAGTGCATTTGGGAAAACGGTGCGAACCTGCTCCATCGGCTGAATAATGGCGGTTTTATCCAGCAGCGTCACAAAGGTGTAATCCTCTGAATAGGGCATTTTTAATAGATCGCTCAAGGTGGCCTTTACCTCAATCACATCTCGGCGGGGCGTGAGTGGAATTTTCGTGGTGGTGAGCGTACCTTTCTCGTCGATCTCAATCATCAAAAAGCCTTTTTTATGTGGAATTTCAGAGCCGGAATATTTAAGCGGAGAGCCTGAGTATTGAATGCGTTCATCTTTCACAATTTGCGCCTGATGGAGATGGCCAAGCGCGGTGTAATGGAAGGGCGCGAAATGATCCGCTTGAATAAACTCGGTGCCTCCAATGGCAAGCGGGCGCTCCGATTCACTTGTATTAATTGGTGTTGAGCTGTGAGTAATAAAGGCGTGGGCAATGGCGATATGGCGGGCGTTTTGATCCAAATCGTCGGTGATGTTATCGATCAGATATTTCATCGCATCGTCATGACTTTTAATGGAATCATCTTTTACGCGCGTGCGAAGTTGCGAGGGCTCGATATAAGGAATCGGGTGAAAATGCACCTCGCCAAATGCGTCGCTGAGCACAATCGGTTCTAGCGGGAATTTGAGCTCGCCCACCATATGGAGGCCCTCATTTTTCATAAAGGCACTGCCAAAATCGATCCGCGTACTACTATCATGATTCCCACTAATCGCAATGACCGGCGTGTTTAGCTCCAAAATAATGGTGTTGAGCGTCTCGTTAAAGAGGGTAATGGCGTCACTTGGCGGAATGGCACGGTCGTAAATATCGCCGGCAATAATGACGACATCGGGCTTTTCGCGCCGAATATGTTCAATAAATTCCTGCAAAATAACGCGCTGATCATCGGTCATATAGACGCCGTGAACGAGCTTTCCTAAGTGCCAATCGGCGGTGTGAAAGAGTTTCAAATTAGGTTCCACCTTGTTGAAAATAAGATCGATTCGATCCATTTAGTGTAACGAACCTTGCGGGGGAATTAAATGGTCGCGCTTTTTTTGATGAAAAATAGAAAAGAATTTACATTGTGAGTGGTAAAATAATGATCATAAACGGTCGATTCTCGATCAAATCTGGGTTGAAAAAGGAGGCTATGATGAAGGAATATACCCGCGGACGGATTGTCCTCTCTTACTATTTTCAATTCCCCCTTATGGGGCTTGTGTTGCTCGCGCTCTATATTGTGGTGACGGCGATGCTTTCGGAGAATCCATTTCTCTATGAGCTTCGTGTTTTCCGCACGGTGCCGATGCTCATTGGCTCGCTCTTTGTGCTGATTCCGCTCGCGCTGTTGATCGGGTTTTGGGTGGGCAGCGATTACGATGGCAATAATCTCAATGCGCTTATAAAACCGAGCCTTTGGAAGGCGGCGGTGGTGACGGCGATCTACAGCGGAATTTTATTAACGCTTAATTTTATTTTCCGCGCGGAAGGCTCGTATCTTTGGGTGATTCTCTGCACCGGATTTGCCACGGTACTCGGCACACTCTTTTCGGGAATCATCATTAAAAACATTGCCCGCAAAGGGGTAAAGGAATTGAGCCGTGAGTTCTAATAAAGGTGAATTGATTGAGGCGATTGAAGCGATCGATCTGGATGATCGTAACGAGATTCTAGACGATTTAATCGCGCTCTGGGAGCGTTCCGTTCGGGCAAGTCACACCTTTTTAACAGAGCGTAATATTGCCGAGATTAAGCCCCAAGTTGCGCCGGCGATCGTTGCGATTAGCCATTTTTTGATGATTCGTGAAGCAGGTCAAATCGTGGCATTTATGGGCGTTGAAGAGGATTCCATTGAGATGCTCTTTATCGATCCTGTGGCGTGGAAAAAGGGTTATGGACGAGCGTTAATTCAATATGCCATTGATACGCTTGACGCCGTTTATGTGGATGTTAATGAGGATAATCACGGCGCGCGGGCTTTTTATGAGGCGTTAGGTTTTGCGATGTTTGATTATTCGGAGACCGATGGTGTCGGCAATCCATTTCCGATTATGCACCTTAAATACTCATAAGTGTAAAGAGTGTAAAACTCGTGCTCGTTTTATTAAAAATGGTTAATAATTCTTTGATTTAAGAGGTTTTTATAGATTTAGATCAATAGTTGGTATGACTAATCAATGGTTTATTGAAATAAACCGCCGTCTTTGTCATGATTTTGACGTTAAAAAACATTTAACTTCAATCAATTAATCACAATCAAATGACAAAGGAGGGCTTATGACCGCTCAAACGGCAACCGCCAATCAAGTCTCAACGGAGACGACTGTTAAAAAAGGGATGATTCCCGCCATTATTGGGAGCGTTGCAGGATTACTCGCGATTTTTACAATCGGGATTATCTTCTTCCCCATCGCGCTTGTTTGCACCATTATCGCGTTTATTCTCTCGTTCAAAAGTAAAAATGGTGCTGGCATCGGGGTGAGCTGTTTATCCCTGGTATTAACCATCTGCGGCTTTGCCACATCGCCCACATTATTGCTACTTTTTATGGGCGCAACCGACTCTGAATTTCGCGCATCAGTGCAAGAGATCGGCAATGAAGCGCAAGAGCTTCGTGAATTAATGGAAGGCAACACCGGCGCAGCACTCGATCAATTTAATTTTATGATTGATTTTGATGCAGCGTATGAAATCATCGGATAATTGAGGATTAACTGGCTCTATTTCATAGAGTTATGGGTGAGAAAAGATCGCAAATGGGCGGTCTTTTTTTATGCTATTTGAATTATATTTTCCCTATGTTCTTGTTTTGTAGTTTTAGATGGGCTATAGATATTTTAAGCGTTAAGTTTACGTTTCTAATTTTTTGGACTTAACGTGATTATTTATTTGAACCAATAAAATTTAGGAGTAAATTTATTATGTCTAATCAGAACTGGAGTTTTGATACCCTTCAAGTCCACGCAGGACAAACCGTCGATAACGATACTAAATCAAGAGCGGTTCCAATCTACCAAACCACAAGTTATGTTTTTGATGATTCCCAACACGGTGCCGACCTTTTCAGTCTCGCAAAACCAGGGAATATCTATACCCGTTTAATGAATCCCACGACTGATGTGTTAGAAAAACGCATGGCAGCGCTCGAAGGGGGTGTTGGTGCACTCTGTACCAGTTCTGGAATGGCGGCGATTTTATACTCGATCCAAAATTTGGCCGTGCCCGGTGATGAAATTATTACACTCAGCACTGTTTATGGCGGGACCTACACGCTCTTTAACGATCGTTTAGAATCACAATATGGCATTAAAGCGCATTTTGTTGAGCCGGAAGATTTTGCCGGATTAGAAGCGGCGATTAATGAAAAAACCCGCGCGATCTATTTCGAAAGTATCGGGAATCCAGACATCAACATTCCCCATATTGAAAAAATCGTTGAAATTGCGAAAAAACACAATGTTCCGACGGTAGTCGATAACACCTTTGGAACGCCTTACCTCATCCAATTGAAAGAGTATGGGGTGAACTTTATTGTCCATTCATTGACGAAATATTTAGGCGGACACGGCACCTCCATTGGCGGAGTGATTGTGGATCTTGGCACCTATGATTTCAAAGACAATCCTCGTTTCCCGCAATACAATACGCCCGATTCAGCCTATCACGGGCTGAAATATGCTGATTTAGGGGAAGCGGCTTATATTTTACGAGCGCGGGTGACTTTTCTACGAGATTCAGGCGCAGTCATCAGCCCCTTTAACTCATTTTTAATTTTGCTTGGCATTGAAACGCTTAGCCTTCGGGTTGAGCGCATGACTCAAAGTGCGCTTAAAATTGCGGAGCACTTAGCGAATCATCCGGCGGTAGCATGGGTGAAACATCCTGCGCTTCCCGGAAGTGAGTATAAAGCGCGTCAAGAGAAATATTTCCCGAAAGGGGTGGGTGCAATTTTCACCTTTGGTGTGAAAGGCGGGCGCGAAGCGAGCATTAAATTTATTGATAATTTAGAGATTTTCTCACTGCTTGCAAACGTTGCTGATGCGAAGAGCTTGGTGATTCACCCAGCCGGAACCACGCACTCACAGCTCGATGAAGAGGGCCTGAAAAAAGCGGGGGTTCTTCCTGAGTTAGTGCGTCTTTCTGTGGGGCTTGAAGATGCGGACGATCTGATCGCCGATATCGATCAAGCACTCGAAAAAGCGCAACAATAAATTACACGCTGTTACAAAAAAAGCGCTGGATCGTTAGGGTTCAGCGCTTTTCTCATCTTATAATCTATCTAATAATAGATTGTTAAAAAGGCTATCCTGCCGTTTTATAGTGCTTTATATATAGAGTGCGCGAAAGTCCGATGAGATTAAGATGAAAGGAACGAAACGTATGCCAGTAAAAATTCCCAACGCATTGCCTGCGTCTACCATTTTAAAAAATGAAAATATCTTCGTGATGGATGAATCCCGCGCGGAGATGCAAGATATTCGCCCGTTAAAAATTGCGATTTTAAATTTGATGCCCCTCAAAGAAGTGACGGAAACCCAGCTTTTACGGGTGCTTGGAAATACGCCATTGCAAGTGGAGCCGGTCTTTTTAACAACGGAAAGCTATCAATCCAAAAATACTGATAAAGAGTATCTCGATGCATTTTACCGAACCTTTGATGAGGTGGAAGGGCAATCCTTTGACGGTTTTATCATTACCGGTGCGCCGGTGGAAACCATGCCTTTTGAAGAGGTGGTTTATTGGAAAGAGCTGACGCGGATTATGGAGTGGGCCGATAAAAATGTCTTCTCGACGCTCTATATCTGCTGGGGCGCGCAAGCGGGGCTCTATCACCGCTATGGGATTCCTAAGTATGAATTAAGTGAGAAACGCTTTGGTGTCTATCCGCATTATGTGCTCGAAAATAATATTAAAATTTTGCGAGGATTTGATGATCTCTTCTTTGCGCCGCATAGCCGGCACACTGAGGTGCGCCGTGAGGACATTGAACGCCATGAGGATCTGATGATTTTAGCCGAATCACCGGAAGCGGGCGTGCACATTGTGGCCAATCGCGATCTGCGTCATGTCTATGTAATGGGGCATGGGGAATATGATATCGATACGCTCGAGCGTGAATATAAGCGCGATATTGATAAAGGTATGTTGATCGATCCGCCAAAAAACTACTATCCTAATGATGATCCGACACAGGGGCCGCTCGTGACGTGGCGCTCCCATGGAAATCTTCTGTTTGCGAATTGGCTCAATTATTGCGTATACCAGGAGACACCATACGAGTTGGAGCGTATTGTGACGAAAAATCGATAAACTGATGTGAATCCAAACACGACTGATAGAGAGTAGAAGAGAATTCATTGATGAGACAAGCAAAATGGTGGTCGGCAGTGGGCGCGGCCTTGGTTTTAGCAGGATGTAATACAACGTCTGGACCGATTAATTATGCGGCGCCGGTAAAACAGGCGGAGGTTAAGCCTCTGTTGCAAGAGATGCAGCGCATGAGCCGGATTAATCAGGCGTGGATCACCGAATTGTTAGCGGCGTGCGAAACGGAAAAACTTGCTTGCTCGATGGTATCTGACAAAAAACATACCTTATCGACGCTCGGGGAGCGCACCTATGACCATTTACGTCAAAGTGAAATGATCGGTCTTGATCCTGCGCTTTACTATATAGATAGTGTTGAAGCAATTTTAGCCGATAAAGAGGCCAATATTTATCGCGCCGATTCGTTGTTGCTGATGGGGCTTTTAACGTACATTCGTGACGTGGTTGAAGGGCGGCCAGAGCTTAAAAAGCTCGATGACCTCTGGTTATTAGATGGCGAAAAGGCGCGTCCGGTTGCAACAGCCCTTGAATTTATTCGTTCAGGCGGTGATGAAGCGGTATTAACGGCGCTTGAACCGACTTATCCGGAATACCAATTTCTTAAAACGGGATTAAAACATTACTTAGAGATGAGCGATGATTCCCGCGGGAAACCGATCACACGTCTTTCTGAGGGGAATGTTCTGCGTAAAGGGCAACAGTCGGCGGCGGTGGTGACTCTGCGGAAACGGTTAGCGGAAACGGGCTATCTCACCGAATCTCAAACCACCTCGAGTCATTATGATGATGCGCTCTATAAAGTGGTGCAACAATTTCAGCGCGATCACCAATTAGAGCCCGATGGTATTGTTGGCGGGCAAACCACTCGCGAACTCAATCTCTCGGTGGATGATCGCATTGAAAAGATCAAAGTGAATCTTGAGCGCTGGCGCTGGATGCCTCGTTCGATGGGGGATCACTATATTGTCGTGGATATCCCTGGATTTGAATATTATGTGGTGAAAGAGGGCGAGGTGACGCTTCGCGCAAAAACGGTAGTGGGGAAAGATCTTCGCCCGACGCCGGTCTTTTCATCGGATATGAATCACATTGTCTTTAGTCCCTATTGGCATGTGCCGCGCTCGATGGCGGTGAAAGATCAGTTGCCCCGCCTTAAAAACGATCCGAACATTGTGATGAATCGTAATATTCGCGTGTTTGATTCAAAAGGAAAAGAGGTGGATCCGCGCAGTGTCGATTGGAGTCAATACAATCAGCGCAACTTCCCCTATAGTCTTCGTCAAGATCCGGGACGTAATAATGCATTGGGGCAGGTGAAATTTATGTTCCCCAATAGCCATGCGATCTATCTGCACGATACGCCACAGAAATATCTCTTTGAGCGTGAGTCGAGAATGTTTAGCTCCGGCTGTATTCGGATTGAAAACCCCACGGAGCTCGCAGTTTACTTCTTAGAAGAGCAGGGCTGGGATGAAAATCGTGTGCAAAAAGCGTACGAAAGAGGGCGTGAAACAACGGTTAAGCTCCCTAATGATAAAAAAATCCCTGTTTTTACGCTTTACATGACGACAAAGGCAAAAAAAGATGGTACTATTCTTTTCCGTCCTGACATCTATAAGCGGGACGGTAGCATTATTGCAGCGTCAAAGCGGCTTACTTTAGAAGCAAAACAACGGATTAATTAATAATAAATTAAGAGTTGAATATAAAGTAAGCAAACACAAAAAACATGTTTGACAATTCTTTGGCTGAATGTATAATGTGAATCCTTTGGTGGAGTGGCCGAGTGGTTAAAGGCAACAGACTGTAAATCTGTCCTCTATGAGTTCGAAGGTTCGAATCCTTCCTCCACCACCATTCATGCAAATGAGCGCGGGTGTAGTTCAATGGTAGAATCTCAGCCTTCCAAGCTGATTGTGTGGGTTCGATTCCCATCACCCGCTCCAAATTCGCTCATATAGCTCAGTTGGTAGAGCGCATCCTTGGTAAGGATGAGGTCACCAGTTCGATTCCGGTTATGAGCACCATTTACTTCCAGTCGTCATTAACAACAGAAAGAGTAGCGTTATGTCAAAGGAAACTTTTAGTCGTAATAAACCACACGTAAACGTGGGTACAATTGGTCACGTTGACCATGGTAAAACTACCTTAACTGCGGCATTAACCAAAGTTGGTGCTGAAGAGTACGGTGGTGATATTCGTGCGTACGATCAGATCGATAACGCAACAGAAGAGAGAGAGCGTGGTATCACAATCTCAACTTCACACGTTGAGTATGAATCACCTAACCGTCACTACGCACCCGTTGACTGTCCAGGGCACGCGGACTATGTTAAAAACATGATCACAGGTGCTGCGCAGATGGACGGCGCTATCTTAGTTTGTTCGGCGGCGGATGGTCCTATGCCACAAACTCGTGAGCACATCTTATTATCACGCCAAGTTGGTGTTCCATATATCCTTGTTTTCTTAAACAAAGCAGATATGGTTGATGATGCTGAGCTTATCGAGCTTGTAGAGATGGAAGTTCGTGATCTTCTTAATGAATATGACTTCCCAGGTGATGATACACCTGTAATCGTAGGTTCTGCACTTAAAGCGATCGAAGGCGACCAGTCTGAAATCGGCGTGCCTGCAATCAAAAAACTTATCGAATCATTAGATGCGTGGATTCCAGAGCCAGTACGTGAAATCGACAAGCCATTCTTAATGCCTATCGAAGACGTATTCTCAATCTCAGGTCGTGGTACAGTTGTAACAGGCCGTATCGAGACAGGTATCCTCAAAGCAGGTGAAGAAGTTGAAATTGTTGGTATCCGTGATACTCAGAAATCAACTTGTACCGGTGTTGAGATGTTCCGTAAGCTTCTCGATGAAGGTCGCGCAGGAGACAACGTTGGGGTTCTTCTTCGTGGTACACGTCGTGAAGACGTAGAGCGTGGTCAAGTACTTGCTAAACCAGGTACAATTAATCCACACACTAAATTTGAAGCTGAAGTTTACGTATTATCAAAAGACGAAGGTGGACGTCACACTCCATTCTTTAAAGGTTATCGTCCACAGTTCTACTTCCGTACAACTGACGTAACAGGTGCTTGTGAGCTTCCTGAAGGCGTTGAAATGGTAATGCCTGGTGATAACGTTAAAATGGTGGTTGAATTAATCAACCCAATCGCTATGGCAGAAGGCTTACGTTTTGCGATCCGTGAAGGTGGTCGTACCGTAGGTGCTGGTGTTGTTGCTAAAGTGATTGCGTAAGACGTATAAAATTTAGGCCAATAGCTCAATTGGCAGAGCGACGGTCTCCAAAACCGTAGGTTGGGGGTTCGATTCCCTCTTGGCCTGCCAAGAAAAAGAAAGCAGTCATACTTATATGACTGCTTTTGTTTTATTATTATTTTTTATGCGTGTATAATAGCTAGGTTTAAGCTGTAAATATATAAATAGAGATCACAAGTTATGAGTTCAAAAAGAAAAGCTAAAGCGGAAGCCGTAGCAAAGCGCGTAGCGGCGGAAGAGAAGGCGACAAATTCGAATAAGATGATTGTCACCTTAGCCATCGTCGTCGGCGTTGTTGGATTAGTCGGGTATTATTACTTAACGGGCATGTCAGGAAAGTCTCTTTTAATGAAGATGGGTCTCCCTGAATATATGGTCGGAAAAGTAGAGAGCTCAACCATTTTAGGATCTGCGGTATTAATTGTCTGTATGGCAGCTGCAGCGGGAATGGTTTTCTTATCGCAAACGGGGCGCAATTTTGTGACCTTTGTGAAAGAAGCGAGAATTGAGTTACGCCGCGTTTTCTGGCCATCGATGGATGAGACCAAGAAAACAACGCTAATCGTTTTGATCGTGATGGCGGTTGTGCTCATGTTCCTTATGATTGTGGATTGGCTCTTACGTGTGTTGATCTCTCTATTTCTTTCATTCTCATAAGTTAAAGGTGACATAATGCATTGGTATGTAATTCAAGCGTATTCAGGATATGAAGCGCAGGTGGTTCGAACACTACGTGAGTACATCGCGCAGCACGGAATGGAAGAGAAGTTCGGTGATATTTTAGTTCCAACCGAAGAAGTGGTTGAAGTGCGCGACGGAAAACGCCGTAAAAGCGAACGTAAATTCTTCCCAGGCTATGTGTTAATGCAAGTCGATATGGATGAAGAAGTGTGGCACTTAGTCAATAGTGTGCCACGTGTGATCGGTTTTGTTGGTGGTAAAAGTGATCGCCCAAGCCCAATTACACAAAAAGAAGCGGATCGCATTTTAGATCGCATCGCGCAAGCAGAAGAAGGACCACGTCTTAAAGTTCTTTATGAAGTTGGGGAAGAGGTGCGCATCACCGATGGCGCATTCAACGACTTTAACGGAATTGTGGAGGAAGTGGATTCTGAAAAGGCCCGCTTAGTGGTCTCTGTAATGATCTTCGGCCGTGCAACACCGGTTGATCTTGAATTTAGTCAAGTCGAAAAGATCTAGAAAATATTGAATTATCATTGATTGCACCGGCTATTTTAAAAGTTGGTGCAATTTAGTGTCTATAAAGATGAAACTATTGTTGCTTTTTTAATCATATTAAACTACAATATATAGTCTTTTTTACAAGCTGGGAAGCGGCGACGCGTTGACCCACAACTTTGGAGTATCGAGTAATGGCCAAAAAAGTCATGACAAACATCAACCTGCAAGTAGCTGCAGGTAAAGCAAACCCTTCACCACCAATCGGACCTGCACTTGGTCAGCACGGTGTGAATATTATGGAATTCTGTAAAGCGTTTAACGCACAGACCCAACAAATGGAACCAGGAATGCCAATTCCTGTAGTGATCACGGTTTATAACGACCGTTCATTCACGTTCATTACCAAAACCCCACCAGCAGCTTATCTTCTTAAGAAAGCAGCCGGCATTAAATCAGGTAGCCCAACCCCTAACACTAAAAAAGTGGGTAAGGTAACTCGTGAGCAATTAGAAGAAATTGCTAAAACGAAAGAGCCCGATTTATCAGCTGCAGACTTAGACGCAGCGGTGCGTATCATCGCTGGTAGTGCGCGCTCAATGGGTATCGAAGTGGAGGGTGTGTAATGGCTAAGTTAACAAAAAAGCAAAAGCAAATCAGAGAAATCGTTGAGTTTGGAAAAGTATACCCAATCGCAGAAGCGATCGAAGTATTAAAACAACTTCCAAAAGCTAAATTCTTAGAATCAATCGACGTATCAGTAAATCTTGGTATCGATCCACGTAAATCTGACCAAGTAGTACGCGGTGCAACTATCATGCCTCACGGTACGGGTCAAGAAGTACGTGTTGCAGTATTTGCACAAGGTCCTAACGCGGAAGCTGCGAAAGCGGCGGGCGCGGACGTAGTTGGTTTCGAAGACTTAGCTGAAAGCATTAAAGCGGGTAACCTTGATTTTGACGTAGTAATTGCAACTCCTGATGCGATGCGTATCGTGGGTCAATTAGGTCAAATCTTAGGTCCACGTGGTTTAATGCCTAACCCACGCGTTGGTACAGTAACGCCTGACGTTGCAACTGCCGTTGCAAACGAAAAATCAGGTCAAGTACGTTTCCGTGCGGACAAAGCAGGTATCCTTCATTGTTCAATTGGTAAAATTGACTTTGAATCAAACCAAATTCACGAAAACTTAGGTGCGCTATTAGCCGAAGTACGCCGTTTAAAACCTGCGTCTTCAAAGGGTATTTACGTTAAGAAAGTAACCATCTCTACTACAATGGGACCGGGTCTTTCTGTGGACGTAGCGACCATCTAATTTTCAAAGAATTGAACTTATCTTTTAATGCCTCTAATAAAATAGTGGATTAAAAGGATGAGTCTAAGACCGTAGACGCTTAACGCTTAATCGCGCATCTTTTTCCCTAATACTTAAGGTTATGAATTAAGATGCGTAGTCTACGTAGACGGTAGTTCTAATAAGGGTTGCCGTAGGGCCAAAAGTAATATTTTGGGTTGTTTAATTTAGGTTATTGCCTATGTGAAGGAATAAAAAATGAGTGTAACTTTACAAGATAAACAGGTAGTAGTCGCTGAAGTAAATGAGATTGCGAGCCAAGCACACGCATTAGTGCTCTCGGAATATCACGGACTTACGGTAGCACAAATGACGCTCTTACGTAACGAAGCAAGAGCGGCTAAGGTTGACATCCGAGTAGTTAAAAATACTTTAGCTAGAAGAGCTCTCGAAGGCACAGCATACGAATGTGCAATCGATAGTTTAGTGGGACCGATCGTAATGGCGTTCTCATTAGACGAAGAAGATCCTGTAGCATCAGCGCGTGTGATTAACAATTTCCTTAAAGACAAAGCGAATGAAAAGCTTGTCGTTAAAGCAATTGTACATGACGGTGAGCTTCATGATGGCTCAGCGCTTAAAGCGATTGCATCTCTTCCAACGAAAGAAGAAGCGATCTCTCTACTACTCGCTGTACTCAAAGCGCCAGTTCAAAAACTTGCGGCGACTTTGGCAGCAGTTCGCGACCAAAAAGAAGCTGCTTAATTCAATTAAGCAGTCATTATTTAGAATTATTTATACACTATTTAAAGATAAGTATAGGAGTACATTGTTATGGCAATCTCACACGAAGATATCCTTAATGCAATTGAAGAAATGAAAACTGCAGAAGTAATGGAATTAGTTTCTGCAATCGAAGAAAAATTCGGCGTAACTGCAGCAGTAGCTGTAGCTGCTGGTCCTGCGGGCGAAGCGGGTGGTGCTGAAGAGCAATCAGAATTCGACGTAGTAATGACTTCATTCGGCGAGAAAAAAATCAACGTTATCAAAGTTGTGCGTGAAATCGCAGGCCTTGGTCTTGGTGAAGCAAAAGCGCTTGTTGAAGGCGTTCCTGCCACAATCAAAGAAGGCGTTGAAAAAGACGAAGCTGAAAAAGTTAAAGCACAACTTGAAGAAGCTGGTGCAACTGTCGAGCTTAAATAATTTTATTGTTAAGGCTATCCACCAAACCCTATTTTGGTGGGTAGATTTAGCTAAAAATGTTGAAAAGGCTAGGGTTATGAACTCTGGCCTTTACTAGCTTCTAATAAAATCATATAAATTGCGCGATACATTTATATGATCACAAAAATACTCTTGGTTCTATTGAGGAAAATATTGCATGGTCTACTCTTTCACAGAAAAAAAACGAATTCGTAAAGACTTTGGGAATCAAACCGAAGTACAAGAAGTTCCTTTTTTACTCTCAATTCAACTCGACTCCTACCGAAATTTCCTACAAGATGATGTTCCTCGTAAAGAGCGAAAAGATATCGGTTTGCACGCGGCGTTCAAATCAATTTTCCCGATTGAGTCCATCAAAGCGAAAACAGCAACCTCTCCTGGATTTAGACTGTCATTAGAGTACGTCGATTACCATGTGGGTGAACCAGAGTTTGATGTTAGAGAGTGTCAAATGCGTGGCATTACCTTCGCGGCATCACTTCGCGCGGGGTTACGCTTAAAAATTAGCGATTTAGAAACAGGCGAAATTAAAGAGATCCGTGAAGCGGATATCGATAAATTTGGTCGTGGGGGCGTTTACTTAGGTGAAATCCCACTTATGACTGAAAACGGAACCTTTGTAATCAATGGTACCGAGCGTGTTATCGTATCGCAATTACACCGCTCACCAGGGGTATTCTTCGACCATGACAAAGGAAAAGGCCACTCATCTGGAAAACTCCTTTTCTCAGCACGTGTTATCCCGTATCGCGGTTCATGGTTAGACTTTGAGTTTGATGCGCGCGACATTTTATACGCACGTATTGACCGTCGTCGTAAACTTCATTCAACGGTGATCCTCAAAGCACTTGGTTTAAGCAACGAAGAAATTTTATCGTACTTCTTCGAAACCAATACCTTCAAAATCAAGAAAAACAAAGTATTTTTAGAGCTTATCCCTGCTCGTCTCCGTGGTGAGATGGCAGCGTTCGATATTATGCTCGATGGCGAACTTTTAGTTGAAAAAGGCCGCCGTATTACCGCTCGTCATATCCGTTCACTTGAAAAAGCGGAAGTGAAAGAGCTTGAAGTTCCATTTGAATATCTCTTAGGTAAAGTGATCGCAAAAGATCTCTTTAACAAAGATACAGGCGAAGTGATTGCACTTGCAAACGACGAAATCACTGAAGAAACGCTTGCAAAATTTGTTGAAAATGGACTGACAGAATTCCCAGTACTCTTCACGAACGAAGTGGATCGTGGAGCGTATATCTCAGATACATTACGTGCCGATAGCACCAACAGCCAGCTCGAAGCGCAAGTTGAAATCTATCGCATGATGCGTCCCGGTGAACCACCAACACAAGAAGCGGCTGAAAACTTATTTGCTAGCCTCTTCTTCTCACACGATCGTTACGATCTCTCTGCTGTGGGCCGCATGAAATTTAATCGCCGTTTAGGCCGTGATAGCGATACCGGTGAAGGCACGCTTTCAAACGAAGATATCCTTGATGTGATGAAAACATTAGTGGATATCCGTAACGGTAACGGAACGGTCGATGACGTAGACCACTTAGGTAACCGCCGTGTTCGCTGTGTGGGGGAAATGGCTGAAAACGTCTATCGTATCGGTTTAGTGCGCATTGAGCGTGCGGTAAAAGATCGTCTTTTAATTGCCGAAGCGGAAGGTTTAACGCCTCACGATCTCATTAACGCAAAACCTGTGGCTGCAGCGATCAAAGAGTTCTTTGGTTCATCTCAGCTTTCACAGTTTATGGACCAAAATAACCCGCTTTCAGAAGTAACGCACAAACGTCGTATTTCGGCGCTTGGACCCGGCGGTTTAACGCGCGAACGTGCGGGCTTTGAGGTTCGAGACGTTCACGCAACGCATTATGGCCGTGTCTGTCCGATCGAAACTCCGGAAGGACCCAACATCGGTCTAATTAACTCACTTGCGAGCTACGCACGTACCAATAGCTACGGTTTCCTAGAGACGCCGTATCGTAAAGTGGTCGATGGCCGTGTGACCGATGAGGTGGATTACCTCTCTGCGTACGAAGAAGCAAATTTCGGGATCGCTCAGGCGAACGCAAAATTAGATGAAAACAATGAATTTGTTGATGACTTAATTGCATCACGTGTTGAGGGTGAATTTACCCTTTTAACTAAAGAACAAATTCAATATATGGACATCTCGCCAAAACAGATCGTCTCTGTGGCAGCGGCACTGATTCCATTCTTAGAACACGATGACGCGAACCGTGCCCTCATGGGATCGAACATGCAGCGTCAGGCCGTTCCTACCTTAATGGCGGACAAACCGCTTGTAGGTACCGGGATTGAGCGTACAGTTGCGCGCGACTCGGGCGTGTGTGTGGTTGCAAAACGTGGCGGTATCGTCGATTACGTCGATGCAACGCGTATCATTATTCGTGTGAATGATGAAGAGACCATTGTTGGGGAATCTGGGGTTGATATCTATAACTTAACGAAATATCAACGCTCGAACCACAACACCTGTATCAACCAAAAAGTTCTCGTAAAAGAGGGTGACATCATTGCGAAGAAAGATATTCTTGCAGATGGTCCATCAACGGATTTGGGAGAGCTTGCGCTTGGTCAAAATATGCTCGTGGCGTTCATGCCATGGAACGGTTATAACTACGAAGACTCGATCTTAATCTCTGAGCGCGTGGTTAAAGAAGACCGTTTCACAACGATTCATATTGAAGAACTTACCTGTATTGCTCGTGATACAAAACTTGGTCCTGAAGAGATCAGTGCGGACATTCCAAACGTGTCAGAAACAGCGCTTGCTAAACTTGATGAAGCGGGAATCGCTTATATCGGTGCGGAAGTAAAATCAGGCGATATTTTAGTGGGTAAAGTCTCTCCTAAAGGGGAAACCACCTTAACGCCCGAAGAAAAACTGCTCCGCGCCATCTTCGGTGAGAAAGCGTCTGATGTGAAAGATACTTCACTTCGCGTTCCATCAGGAATGGACGGAACGGTGATTGACGTTCGCGTATTTACCCGTGATGGCATCGAGAAAGATAGCCGTGCGAAAGAGATCGAAGATCGTGAACTTCGCAGCATCCGTAAAGACTTAAATGACCAGCTTCGTATTTTAGAAGATGACCTTTTCGAGCGTGTTGCGAAAAACCTCATCGGTTTAGAAGTGGCAGCCGGTAATAAAGGCCTTAAAGCGGGCAGCGCAATCACAGATGAATTCCTCCAAGGATTAGAGCGTGAAAAATGGCTCGACATCAAGCTTAAAGCAGAAGAATCAGCAGAAGAGCTTGAGAAAATCAAACAGCTTTTAGAACAGCAACGTAAAGACTTCAACACTAAATTTGAAGAGCAACGTGCAAAACTGACCCAAGGGGATGAGCTTGCACCGGGTGTTCTTAAAATGGTTAAAGTTTACCTTGCCGTTAAACGCCGTATTCAGCCTGGGGACAAAATGGCCGGTCGTCACGGAAACAAAGGGGTTGTTTCGATGATCGTTCCTGAAGAAGACATGCCATACATGGAAGATGGTACACCGGTGGATATCTGTTTAAATCCGCTTGGGGTTCCATCACGTATGAACATCGGTCAGATTCTTGAAACTCACTTAGGTTGGGCGGCCGCAGGTCTTGGTAAGAAAATTGGTCGTATGCTCGATGCGCAAGCGAAAGTGAACGAACTGCGTGATTTCTTAAATGAGATCTATAACCAAGATGAAGCAGCACAAAAAGTGGATCTTGATACTTTCTCAGATGAAGAGATTATCGAGCTCTGCCAAAACTTAAAAGGCGGAGTGCCAATGGCAACTCCAGTGTTCGATGGTGCATCAGAAGAAGATATGCGTCGTATGTTCCGCTTAGCGGAGCTTCCTGAATCAGGACAAACGCATCTTTATGATGGTCGTACCGGTGATATGTTTGACCGTCCTGTGACCGTTGGTTACATGTACATGCTCAAACTGAACCACTTGGTCGATGACAAAATGCACGCACGTTCAACCGGACCTTACTCACTTGTAACGCAACAACCGCTCGGTGGTAAAGCCCAGTTTGGTGGTCAGCGTTTCGGAGAGATGGAGGTTTGGGCACTTGAGGCATATGGTGCCGCCTACACATTGCAGGAGATGTTAACAGTTAAGTCGGATGACGTAACAGGTCGTACCGCGGTATATAAAAACATCGTCAACGGTGAAAATATCGTGGAAGCGGGCATGCCCGAATCGTTTAACGTTCTTGTTAAAGAGATTCGCTCGCTCGGTATCAATATTGATCTTGATAACGAATAATTCGGTTAATAATTATTGTTAGCAATACTTTCTCAAAATTGTAAATTGGAATAAAACGAATGAAAGACTTATTGAATTTATTTAAAAGTCCCGACGATCTTAAAGAGTTTGATGCGATTAAGATCGGACTTGCATCCCCTGAAATGATTAAATCATGGTCTTTTGGTGAGGTTAAAAAACCTGAAACGATCAACTATCGTACCTTTAGACCCGAAAGAGACGGATTATTCTGTGCCAAAATCTTTGGACCAGTAAAAGACTATGAGTGCTTATGTGGAAAATATAAGCGCTTAAAACACCGCGGTGTGGTGTGTGAGAAGTGTGGCGTTGAAGTCACCCTTTCAAAAGTACGCCGTGAGCGCATGGGGCACATTGAGCTTGCGTCCCCCGTTGCGCACATTTGGTATTTAAAATCACTGCCTAGCCGTATCGGGTTACTCCTTGATATGACGCTTCGTGATATCGAAAAAATTCTCTACTTTGAAGCATTTGTGGTGATCGAGCCCGGTTTAACGCCGCTTGAGCACGGACAAATCTTAACCGATGAAGAGTTCTTAGATACGATCGAAGAGTACGGTGATGAGTTTGATGCGCGCATGGGTGCGGAAGCGATTTTAGAGCTTCTTAAAGCCCTTGATCTTGAACAAGAAGCGTCACAACTTCGCGAAGAATTAGCGGAAACCCGTTCAGAAACTAAATTCAAACGCTTAACCAACCGCTTAAAATTAGTGGAATCATTCCTCCAATCAGGCAACAAACCTGAGTGGATGGTGATGACGCGTCTACCGGTGTTACCGCCAGACTTACGTCCGCTCGTTCCTCTTGACGGTGGCCGTTTTGCGACCTCGGATCTGAACGATCTTTATCGCCGCGTTATTAACCGTAACAACCGTTTAAAACGTCTTTTAGAGTTAAGCGCGCCGGATATTATCGTTCGTAACGAAAAACGTATGCTGCAAGAAGCGGTGGATTCACTGCTTGATAACGGTCGTCGTGGCCGTGCGATCACGGGTGCAAACAAGCGTCCGCTTAAATCGCTTGCGGATATGATCAAAGGTAAACAAGGTCGTTTCCGTCAAAACCTTCTTGGTAAACGTGTTGACTACTCAGGCCGTTCGGTCATCGTGGTTGGACCAACGTTAAGACTGCATCAGTGTGGTCTTCCGAAGAAAATGGCGCTTGAGCTTTTCAAACCCTTTATCTTCTCTAAATTGATCCAACGCGGTATCGCGAGTACCATTAAAGCGGCAAAACGCATGGTTGAGCGCGAAGTGCCAGAAGTATGGGATATCTTAGAAAATGTGATCACCGAGCATCCAGTCTTACTGAACCGTGCTCCGACCCTTCACAGACTCGGTATCCAAGCGTTCGAACCTGTCTTAATCGAAGGTAAAGCGATCCAGCTTCACCCACTCGTTTGTACCGCATTTAACGCGGACTTCGACGGGGACCAAATGGCAGTTCACGTACCGTTATCGATCGAATCACAGCTCGAAGCGCGTGCGTTAATGATGTCATCGAACAACATCTTATCGCCAGCAAACGGTGAGCCAATCATCGTTCCATCGCAAGACGTGGTTTTAGGTCTTTACTATATGACCCGTGAGCGCATCAACGCGAAAGGAACCGGGCGTGTGTTTGCAAACCACAGCGAAGTTCACCGTGTTTATGAGCTTAAAGAGATCGACGTTCACGCAAAAATTCAAGTCAGACTTCCTGCATGGATGTTTGAAGATGCAGAAGAAGGGGAAGAGTATCGCCGTGTTGAAACAACGGTCGGTCGCGTACTTTTAACCAACATTCTTCCAAAAGGATTGCCGTTCGAATTGATCGACCGTCCTTTAACGAAAAAAGTGATTTCAAGCCTCATTAACGCGTCATATCGCCGTTTAGGATTGAAAGATACCGTAATCTTTGCAGACAAATTGATGTATATGGGTTTCTACTACGCAATGCGTTCAGGCTCATCAATCAGCTACGAAGATATGGAAATTCCACAAGCGAAATACAGCATTATCGAGCGTGCGGAAGCTGAAGTTAAAGAAGTTCAAGAGCAATATACCCAAGGTTTAGTGACCAACGGTGAGCGCTATAACAAAGTTATCGACATCTGGTCGCGCACGAACGAAGAAGTGGCGAAAACGATGATGGATAACTTAGGTACGGAAACGGTTGTTGATGAGCAGACCGGTAAAGAAGTTGAGCAAGCATCATTTAACTCAATCTTTATGATGGCAGACTCCGGAGCGCGTGGTAGTGCGGCTCAGATTCGTCAGCTCGCCGGTATGCGTGGTCTGATGGCAAAACCAGACGGTTCGATCATCGAAACCCCAATCACGGCAAACTTCCGTGAAGGCCTAGATGTTCTTCAGTACTTCGTTTCAACGCATGGTGCTCGTAAAGGTCTTGCGGATACGGCGCTTAAAACAGCGAACTCAGGTTACTTAACCCGTCGTCTCGTTGACGTTGCTCAGGACTTAGTCATCACATCGGATGACTGTGGTACGAAAGATGGTCTTTTGATGACGCCAATCGTTGAAGGTGGCGACATCGTTGAGCCATTACGAGACCGCGTTCTTGGACTTGTGGTTGCGGAAGATGTTTACGTTCCAGGCACTGAAGAAGTGCTCTTTGAAGCAGGAACATTACTTGACGAAGCAGCCGTTGAACTTCTCGATGAGAAGGGTGTCGATGAGCTTTTAGCACGTTCAGCGATCACCTGTAAAAACCGTCACGGACTCTGTGCGAAATGTTATGGACGTGACTTAGGTCGCGGACACCTTGTGAACGTTGGTGAAGCGGTGGGCGTTATTGCAGCGCAATCGATCGGTGAGCCGGGTACACAGTTAACGATGCGTACGTTCCATATCGGGGGTGCGGCATCGGGTTCAGCAGCGATCTCAAATATCCAAGTGAAAACGAAGGGTATTATGAAGCTCGTTAAGATGAAAACCGTTAAGAACAAAGATGGCAACCTTGTGTCAACATCGCGTTCGGGCGAGTTAATTATTACGGACGAATTTGGTCGTAACCGTGAGCGCTATAAAGTACCTTACGGGGCAACCATCACCGTTGATGAAGGCGGCGTGGTGAATGTTGGGGATATCGTGGCAACATGGGATCCGCATACATATCCTGTTATCGTAGAGGTAACCGGTCGTGTTAAATTTGAAGACTTTGACGAAGGCATTAACGTACAACGTCAAACGGATGATATCACCGGTCTTTCACACTTAATCGTTCAAGACGGTAAACAACGGGGTGCGGCGCGCGGCGATAAACGTCCAACCATCTTTATCGTTGATGAAGCGGGTAATGAACTTAAAATCCCAGGTACCGATGTCTCTGCATCGTACACATTGCCTGTGGGCGCGATCGTATCGCTTGCCAATGGTGATGAGGTGAATGTGGGTGATGCACTTGCGAGAATTCCACAAGAATCATCGAAAACACGCGACATTACCGGGGGTCTTCCACGCGTTGCGGACTTATTTGAAGCACGTCGTCCAAAAGAAGCAGCGATTCTTGCTGAAATTTCAGGAATTGTGAGCTTTGGCCGTGAAACCATGAGTAAACAGCGTCTTGTGATCACCGCTCCAGATGGAGAAGTGCACGAAGAGCTTATTCCAAAATGGCGTCATGTAAACGTGTTCGAAGGGGAAACCGTTGAGAAAGGGGAGATTGTTGTGGATGGTGAGTTAAGCGCTCACGACATCCTACGCCTCCTTGGTGTGAAAGAACTAGCGAACTATCTTGTTAAAGAGATCCAAGACGTTTACCGTCTCCAAGGGGTTAAAATCTCGGATAAACATATCGAAGTGATTATTCGTCAGATGCTCCGTAAAGTGGAAATTGTTGAAGCAAACGACAGTAGCTTTATCAAAGGTGAACAACCTGAAGTGGTGGCAGTGCTTGCTGAAAATGAGCGCTTAGAAGCAGAAGGCAAAGTGCCAGCAACCTATATGCCGGTTCTTTTAGGGATCACCAAAGCGTCACTTGCAACCGATAGCTTCATCTCTGCGGCATCGTTCCAAGAAACCACTCGCGTCTTAACTGATGCATCGGTGCGTGGTCTGAAAGATAACCTCCGCGGTCTCAAAGAGAA
Source organism: Lysobacteraceae bacterium (assembly GCA_012513365.1). Classification (GTDB taxonomy): domain Bacteria; phylum Pseudomonadota; class Gammaproteobacteria; order Cardiobacteriales; family Wohlfahrtiimonadaceae; genus CALZBJ01. Next base: position 6,510 of record JAAZCI010000151.1, on the reverse strand, counting down.
CGTAATTGTAGGTCGCTTAATTCCTGCTGGTACAGGTCTTGTGCATCATCAAGAGCGTAAAGAAAACAACTAAGTTTGATTTATAACTTTTGTTGGTGACGTAGCTCAAACGCTATATCTAGCGCTCTATCCCATATAGATAGAGCGCTCTTTTATTTTAAAAAGAGAATAAACGATGTCGGAACGTAAACAATATATTTTATCGAAGAAATGGTCACGATTTTTCCTAGTGCAAGCGCTCTATGAGTGGCAATTAAATCAAAGCAATATCAGTAGCATTGCGCGCCATTTCTCTGAAAATGCACTGTTTGAAAAAGCCAATAATGAGTATTTCCATGAACTGCTCCAACAGATCACGCAAAATCGGAATGATTTAGATGCGATGATCACGCCCTATATTGATCGCGAATTAGATCTCATTGACCCAGTGGAACGCGCGATTTTATGGTTAGGGTGCTACGAATTAAAATTCCACCCAGAGCTTCCCTATAAAGTGGTGATTAACGAAGCGCTTGAGCTTGCGAAAAAATTTGGCGCTGAAGGCAGTCATCGTTATATTAATAGTATTTTAGATAAAGTGGTGAAAGCCTCTAAAGGGGCATAGCCGCCCTCTAAGTGATAGTCAGAACCTTGGCAGTTCGATACAATGAAGCGAGTTTCGTAATTTAACGTACTAAGTGATAAGGAATATCGATGGACATATCCCCCTATTTTCGTCTGATGGTAGAAAAAGAGGCTTCTGACCTATTTATCTATCCTGGAGCACCCATCAGCATTAAGCTTAATGGTCGTGTCAGACCGCTTGGATCAACGCCTCTTAGCCCGCAAGCGGTACAAGAGATCGTCTATTCATTGCTGCGCGAAGATCAAATTAAAGAATTTGAGCAAGAGTTGGAACTCAACACCGCCCTTCGCATTGAAGATATCGGACGATTCCGAGCCAATGTTTTTCGCCAGCGCGGGGAATTTGGGCTGGTGATCCGGTACGTTAAATCAGATATTCCTGAAATTGAAGACTTAAATCTCCCACCGGTTCTAAAAGACCTCGTGATGGAAAAACGCGGACTTATTTTAGTGGTTGGGGCAACGGGAAGTGGTAAATCCACCACGCTTGCCTCGATGATTGATTATCGCGCAAGTTCAACAACGGGTCATATTCTCACCATTGAAGACCCGATCGAGTTCGTTTACGAGCATAAATTATCGATTATTGGGCAGCGGGAAGTTGGGCTTGATACGCACAGTTACGAAACCGCCCTTGAATCGGCGATGCGTGAAGCCCCCGATGTGATTTTAGTGGGGGAGGTGCGAAATCGTACGGTGATGCGCGCAACGCTTAACTTCTCCATTACCGGTCACCTCTGTTTAACGACGCTTCATGCGAAAAATGCGGCCTCGGCGTTAGACCGAATTGTGAACTTTTTCCCAGAAGATGCGCGTCCTCAGCTCTTGATGGACTTATCGCTCAACATTAAAGCGATCATTTCACAGCGGTTAGTGCGCGGGCTTGATGGGAAATTAGTGCCGGCGGTGGAAGTGATGCTCAATACGCCTTACATTGCCGAATTGATCCAAAAAGGGAAACTAGAGATCATTGGTGAAGCGATGGAAAATGGCGGTACTACGGGTATGAGAACCTTTGACCAAGCGCTATACCAGCTCTATAGCGAAGGTAAAATCAGTGCGGAAGAGGCGATTAGTCAAGCCGACTCGAAAAATAACTTAGCTCTTCGTATTCGTATGACCGATACCGGTGCGCTTAATGAAAATCAGGTACCGAGCAATTTACGACTCCAAGGGAAACGTAATCGTAAATAACTCTCTAAACAGATTTAGAAGGCACACCTCTGCGTGTGCTTTTTTTCAGTCTGAAATTTGGCATAGAAAATGCATGTAGATAGGATATAAACCGATTGAAATTAGATCGAAAGAATAAGTCATGATGATGGAAGAAGATTATAATCGTCGCTTTTCAAGTCTTGCGCGTCTATATGGCGATAAGGGGCTGAAAAAGCTTGAAAATGCTCATGTGATTGTCGCCGGAATTGGCGGGGTTGGCTCGTGGGCAGCTGAAGCGCTCGCACGAACGGGGGTGGGAGAGCTTACCCTAATTGACCTTGATAATGTGGCGGAAAGTAACATTAATCGGCAGCTCCATTCGCTCACCTCAACGCTCGGAGCGCCAAAAATTGAAGTGATGGCAGAGCGGATAGCCAATATCAATGCGGGTTGCAAGGTGCATTGCGTGGAAGATTTTTTAACCCTTGAAAACATTCCGTCGCTCATCCAATTGAGCGAGGGAAAAACTGGTTGGGTTTTAGATGCGATCGATGAGGTTCGCGTCAAAGCGGCGCTCATTGCCCATGCGCGATTTAATAAACTAAAGATTATTACTACCGGAGCAGCAGGGGGAAAAACAATCCCCACCGATCTTCTGATCGATGATCTAAATAATAGTTTTCACGATGCGCTCTGTGCGAAGTTAAAGTCGTATCTTAAAAAGGAGTATGGTTTTCCCTCTAAACCAAAAAAGATGAATGTGCCGGTGGTGTTTAGCCAAGAAAATAGCACTACCAAAACGGCAGCAGGAGGATTAAATTGCAGCGGTTATGGTTCAGTTGTGACGATGACGGCGACGATGGGTATGATGGCAGCGGGCTTTATTATCAATAAGATTGTAGAGGCCTAAGGGCAAAAAGTGGTACGGATTCCCGAGAGTATTATTAATAATCAATGAGTTCTCTATGATAAAATGGGACTTCATGCCAACGATTGAAAAAACGCGCGATAACATGATCGAAGCGATTTTTCTCTGTGTTTTATCAATAAAGTTGTGACTATTCTTTCGCTTCATCGGGCTTAAGGGTATAATTTTGTAAAGATTTTTGTAGGAATTTTGAGTGTATGACAAACAAGAAAAGTAGTGGATTCACCTTAATCGAAGTTATGATTGTCGTGGCAATCGTCGCAATTTTATCCGTGTTTGCCTTAGCAAGCTACCAGCGTTATGCAACGCGCGGGGCCATTAGTAATGCGGTTCAGCAATTGACTGAGATCCAAGGGCATGTTGAGCGTCAATTTGCGCAGGGTAGGGGATACGCGGCAGTTCAATATAATGGTGCTGCATTAGTAGGTCAGTCGATTCCGGTCTATTACTCAAAAGCGAAGGTCTTTAATATCACCTATGCGGTGAATAAAGATAATGTCTTTCAATACACCTTAACGGCGACCGCAGCAGACGACAATCAAAAAGAACGTTTAGGGGCTTGCCATAAATTAGAGCTTAATCAAGCGGGTAAGAAAGGCCCTGATACGGCGGTTGACGCAAAATGTTGGTAGGTTAAAAGAGTCAATAATGATGAAAAATATAGAGATCAACCAAGCCCATCGCACCAAGGGGTTTACTCTGACGGAGCTGATGGTGACGGTCGCAGTGCTTGCGATCATTATTATGTTTGCCGTTCCCGGATTTAATCGCTTAATTGAGCGCGAACGAATCGGAACCGATGCCCATAGCATTCTCAATTTTATGCAAACGGCGCAAGAGATTGCGGTCTCGACAGGGCGGATTATTGCGATTGTCCCCAATGCTGATTCAGCGAAAAATGGGTTACAGCATGAAGTAAAGGCGGAAATTGGTGGTATTGGCAATGCTAAAAATGACAACGCACAGCGCTGGATGAATAATGAATGGGTGATGGTGTTTGTTAATCCCATTACCCATGCCCAGCATCTGCAGATTGCCAATAAAAACCCAGGGAGTTTTTTAACCGCTCTTTATACCAATGATGTCACCGACCCAACGCGTGTGATCGCCCGTCAAAAGGTTTTACAATATCCCACCCCAGGGCAGAGATCACCGGTGATTATGCGTTCGTATCGTAATTTTGCTCCAAATAATGGATGGGAAGCATCATTTGCCATTGAGGGTGTCGGGCCAATGCTCTTTTATCCAGATGGCGTGATTAATGCACCGCTGATCTTTTTAGGTGAAAATGCCCGAGGGAAAGGCGACGGTGAAGCGCGCGAGCCAAGCGGTAACGAGCAGCTTTTATATGCTGTCGGGCTTTGCGCACCAAAAGATCCGCGTGCCAATAACAGCGGCACATCCAACTATGTGCTCGGTATTCATCGTTTTGATGGATCAGTGTTGGCGAATGTAACGAATATTTCAAACAATAATGCGTTGAAAGATCTACGATGTGAGGCGTACTAATGAGACAGAATTATAGAGTGACAGGGCGTGAAAAAGGCTCGCTCTTACTTGAATTTTTAGTCGCTGTAGGCATTGCTACCTTTGCGCTTGCAGGACTTGCGGTAATGCAAAACAAAACCATGCGTGAACTGCGCGGGCATAAAGATATGATGTCGAGCGGGTTTATCTTGTCGGACGTGATTGATCGAATGTCGGTGACGGGCTTTGACAAGGTCGGCGAATTTAAGAATCCTTCATCGGAGTTTATTAAAACGGAATTAGCCGATATTAAGGAAAATGCAGAGCTCTTTAATCGCAAGGTTAAGATTGAGGGCATTGATAATTGTGGCGCTGGTGGGAGAGGCTTTACCATTGAGGTTTCAGAAGTGGCGCAATTTGACGAAAATGAGCCGGATACGGTAACGCAATCGGTCTGCTTCTATCCTGAAGCAAAATCCGAGTAATCCCAGAGGCAGCATAAAGGAATCATCATGCAAATAAATGTACTACATAAACAGAAAGGGGTCACCCTTGTTGAGCTTATGGTTGTCATGGCGCTCGGGCTCATTTTACTTTTGAGTATTGGGTTATTTTATACCAATGTTAAACTCAATCTGCAGACCGTTCGCTCGCAACAATTACTCAATCGTAAAGCGCGAATTGTACTTGAAATGCTCAATCGTCAAACGCAAATGGCGGGTTACTCAGGATGTTTAGGTACAACTAAGATGTTTTATGAAGATGGAAATACCTATCGTGTGCCCTTTGAAAAACAGGGCTATCGTACACCGCTCGATTTTGTGAGTATCAAGGCTGATGGTCGTGATCGCTTAATCATTCAAGGGCTTTCCGCATTAAGCTTTGAGCCAATAGGCGTTACGACAAAAAACTATCCTTACGTATTACCGCTCTATATGGGCATCAATGATCCGATCGACAGTTATTTCTATACACACTGTTTAGCGAGCCAAGATCATAGTGATAAAAACAACCAAGCGAAGAGCCATCCGCGGGACATTTTAACCACGTATGTGGTGGAATTTGATTATCCGGGTGAAAATCAACTCGGTAATCTCTATGTCTATAACCATGAAAGAGGCAATGTCTTTAATCGCAATAATCGTGAATTATTAGTGACGGGCGTAGACGATTTTGTGGTTGAATTTGGGCTCGCTGCAAAAGCGGAAGATGATTTTGTCACCGAATATATGGAGGCGGATAAGTTAGAAAAAGATACCACGCACGCAGCAAACAGAATTCGCAGCGTTAAATATACCTTAACCCTAGTCGATCCTGATGGTCGTTTAGAGCCTGTGACATTATCGCGTGTGGTGAAGATTGAAAATGCGTGGTGGCGTACCGATGGGGAGAATAAATAATGAGATATCGTATGAATTCGCTGAACCGTAAAGAAGAGGGCTTTGTCCTCGTAACGACGTTGATTTTCCTGTTAGTCTTATCGATTATCAGCGTCACCACTTATATCCAAGTCACCAACAGCACACGCAGTATCGGGATTTCCCGCGCCAAAGCGATGGCTTCTTCATATAATTTAGATACGCTTGCGCAACTTGAGCAGCAGTATCAAGCAGGAGCGGGTTCACTTAAAGTGAATAAAAAACCTGAAATGCCTACCGATGAGCAGATCGGCAAAATTGTTAAAGAGTATCGCAAAAGTGGGAAATATGATGAATCCGGTGGGAAATTCACCAAGTTCACCTCCAATAATAGTAATGAATCGGTAGCGACCTATTATTATGTTGAGCAGCTAAACTCCGAAAATGTTGGGAAAGACATTAAACTCGGGCCAAAGCAATTCCTCTATCGCACGGTGATTATTACCTTCTATCAAGGAACTGTCGATGTGCTAGAGAGTGCGTATGTTTGGGGATAGAGAGCTCTACTAGTCATATCAATCGATCATAAAAAACGCTTAACATCAAGTAACGAGTTAAGCGTTTTTATTGAGTGGTTTTTATTGGGTAATTTTATAGGAAGATTAATCCGCTGGCGTAAAATGGAAGAAGGTTTCGTCTTTTTGGATGAGTCCCAAATGTTTTCGCGCGAGTTCTTCACGGGCTTCGACGCTATATTTGATGCCATTGACGACCTGCTCGATGCGTTCGTTGTTAGAAACGAGGCGTTCATGCTCACTTTTTTGTATTTCAAGCTCCTTTTCGAGCTCGGCGAGGCGCTTAACCCCGGTCGATTCATTGAACCATAAGTTATTGATGAGCAAGCCGAGTACCAAGAGAAGTACCGCGGAGAGCAGTTGCATTAAATTCATAATTCCTCATTCCCCGATATACGAAGCG
>JAAZCI010000150.1 GCA_012513365.1 Lysobacteraceae bacterium | reverse complement strand
CCTTTATACATTGCCCCAACTTGCGGGACGGCGACGTGGGATTCGTCGATAAATAGAATGGCATCGTCGGGAAGATAATCAAAGAGTGTCGGCGGCGCTTCACCGGCCAAGCGACCCGATAGATAGCGCGAATAGTTTTCAATTCCTTGGCAATATCCGAGCTCTAAAATCATCTCGATATCAAATTTTGTCCGCTGTTCAAGGCGCTGCGCTTCCAGTAACTTTCCATTTTCGCGCAGGGATTCAAGGCGTTCTTTGAGTTCCACTTTTATCTCTTCAACGGCGTTTAAGAGCGTTGCCCGCGGGGTCACATAATGGCTTGAGGGATAGACCGTTAAACGGGGCACTGATCGGCTCACCGATCCGGTTAATGGATCAAAAAAGGAGAGATTATCAACCTCATCATCAAAGAGTTCGATGCGAACGGCATCGCGTTCACTATCGGCGGGGAAGATATCAATCACCTCACCGCGGACACGAAACGTCCCGCGCTCAAGCACCACATCGTTTCGTTCATATTGCATCGCTACGAGCCGATTTAAAATATCACGCTGATCGATGCGTTCCCCTTTTGAGACATGAAGAATCATACTCATATAGTGATCGCGATCCCCAAGCCCGTAAATGGCCGACACAGTGGCGACAATAATGGTATCGCGGCGTTCTAAAATAGCCTTGGTGGCTGAAAGCCGCATCTGCTCGATATGATCGTTAATAGATGCATCTTTCTCAATAAAGGTATCGGAAGCGGCCACATAAGCTTCCGGCTGATAATAATCGTAGTAAGAGACAAAATATTCCACCGCATTATTGGGGAAAAACTCCTTCATCTCGCCATAAAGCTGCGCGGCGAGGGTTTTATTGGGTGCCAAAATGATCGCGGGGCGCTGCGTATTTTGAATAATGTTCGCCATGGTGAAGGTTTTCCCTGAGCCGGTTACCCCTAAAAGCGTCTGATAGGCGAGTCCATCATTTAATCCTTCCGTGAGCGCTTTAATCGCCGTCGGCTGATCGCCCGAAGGAGTGTAATGTGTACTAAGCTTGAAATTCGTGGCGTCTGTCATCATTATCGAGAAGTATGCAGTTTATTTAAGAATATGGAAGAAATACTATATCATAGCGTATCATTTGTCATTGCTCCGCTATGCTATAGTGAAGCGTCTTAGCAATCGATCAATATAATAGGGTTGGAGAGTAAAATTATATGACTCAAGAGTTAGAAAAAAGGCAGGAATTACCGGTATTGGCGTTGAGGGATTTAGTCGTTTTCCCATCAACCACGATTCCGTTACTGATTGGTCGCCATCTATCGGTGGGTGCGCTCCAAATGGCCAAAGAATATGATGGTCATGTGGTGCTGGTTACGCATAAAGATCCCAACGATGAACAGGTCGATATGGAGTCTGTTTATACCGTCGGTGTCCGTGCGAAAATCGTACAACATCTCCCCCTTGAAGATGGAAATCATAAGATTTTAGTCGATTGCCTTGAGAAAATTTCATTAACCGCGCTCAAAGAGATTGCCTATGAAAATGATGAGGGTAAATTTAATTTGATGCTCGGTGAATATAAAGAGCGCCCCGATGATGCCGACCTTTCTGAGAATTTAGAGCAGGTCTATGTCAACGTTATCAAAAAGCTCTTTGCTGATATTGCTAAAATTATCAAGCCCAATAAAGATGGGGTAAACGCCATTGAGCGTGAAAAAGAGCTCGATCGTCTAATTGTGACGGTGCTCGTCAATCTCCCCATCGATCTTGAGAAAAAACAGGCGGTGCTTGAGGAAGACTCGCTTAAAGAGGCGGCGAAAGAGGTCATTAAAATTCTCACCTACGAGATGGATGTGATCGAAACGCAAAAACGCATTCAAGCGATGGTGCAGCAGCAAGTTTCGAAAAATCAGCGCGAATACTATTTAAATGAGCAGATCAAAGCGATTCATAAAGAGCTCGATGATCTCAATGATACGGGTCTTTCTGAGCTTGATCAGCTTGAAGAAGATGTGCTCAAAGCGAAAATGCCGAAAGAGGCAGAAGAGAAAGCGCTTAACGAAGTGAAACGTCTTAAATCGATGCCAGCGATGTCATCGGAAGGAACCGTTGCGCGTACTTATGTGGATTGGCTCCTTAAAATGCCGTGGAATGAGCGTTCGCGTCTTCGTTATGGGGTAAAACGTGCCGAAGAGGTGCTTGAGAAAGACCATTCCGGCCTTGAGAAGATTAAAGAGCGCATTTTAGAGCATCTTGCGGTGATCAGCCATACCCGTACGAAAAAGGGCAATATTCTCTGCTTTATCGGCCCTCCGGGTGTGGGTAAAACCTCCCTTGCGCGTTCGATTGCTGAAGCGACAGGGCGTGAGTTTGTGCGCATGAGTTTAGGCGGCGTGCATGATGAATCGGAAATTCGTGGCCATCGCCGTACCTATATTGGTGCGATGCCCGGTAAAATGGTGCAACTCCTTGCTAAAGCAAAAACTAAAAATCCGTTAATACTTCTTGATGAGCTCGATAAAACCGGATCTGACCATCGTGGTGATCCGGCAGATGCGCTGCTTGAAGTACTCGATCCTGAGCAAAACTCTACCTTTAACGATCACTATCTCGATGTTGATGTGGATCTTTCAGAGGTGATGTTTATCGCAACGGCCAATAGTTATAACATTCCTGCGCCACTGCGGGATCGTATGGACATTATCGAACTCACCAGCTACACCGAGCTTGAAAAGTTAGCGATCGCGAAAGAGCATTTAGTGCCAGAGCAATTAAAAGAGCATAAGCTCACCGAGAAAGAGCTCATTTTCCCTGATGAGGTATTGCTGGAGATTATTCAAAGTTATACCAAAGAGGCAGGGGTGCGAAATTTAAGCCGTACGCTTGCGAGCGTGTGTCGTAAATTCATTCGTGAACGACTTTCGGATAAAGATAAAAAAGAGTTAGAACTCACCCTTGATATTGAGAAAATTCGCGACTATTTAGGCGCGCCAAAATACTATTACGGTATGAAAGAGAAAGCCGATGAAGTGGGCTACGTCAACGGGCTTGCGTGGACGCAAGTGGGCGGTGATCTCTTAGGGATTGAGGTAGAACTCATTCCTGGGAAAGGGCAACTCATTACCACAGGGAGTCTTGGTGATGTGATGAAAGAGTCGATTCGTACTGCATTAACGGTGATTCGTGCTCGCTCAAATGTCTTTGGACTTCCCCATGATTTTTATGAAAAATGGGACATTCACGTTCACGCGCCAGAAGGGGCGGTGCCTAAAGATGGACCAAGTGCAGGGGCGGCGATGACGCTTGCGATCTTATCAGCGCTTCTTAATAAACCGGTACGCTCCGATGTTGCGATGACGGGCGAGGTGACGCTCCGTGGGAAAATCTTAATGATCGGCGGGCTTAAAGAGAAGTTATTAGCGGCCGCGCGAGCCGGTATTAAGCGTGTTTTAATCCCGAAAGAGAACGCCAAAGATCTTGAGGAGATCCCCGATGTTATCAAGGATTCGCTCGAAATCGTGCCTGTATCAACGATAGACGAAGTTTTTGAGGCGGCTTTTGCTCAAATGCCCGAATCTACAGGGGAATTTGAGCGATTTAGTGGTTTTTATGAGCTTCCGGCCACCTCTTCGGAGAAGAAAAAACCGCAGAAAACCCACTGAAACACTTGACTTAGGTCTATTACAAACGTATAAAACTATACAGTGTTATTAAAGTCTGTTACTTTTAGCTTTAACGACTTTAGTCAACGTGGTTCTTATTTTAACTTTTTACAGACAGTAGGAAATATAATTATGAATAAAACTGAACTTGTCGCTGCGGTTGCCGAAAAAACTGATATGACCAAAGTTGCTTCTGCAAAAGTAGTTGAGGCAGTTATGGATACAATCACAGAAACTCTTGCGAAAGGTGATAATGTGACGTTAATCGGTTTTGGTACTTTCACTGTGAGAGAACGTGCTGCTCGTATGGGCCGTGATCCTCGCGATCCTAAGAAAGAGATTCCAATTCCTGCTTCAAAAGTACCTGCATTCAAAGCTGGTAAAGGCTTAAGAGAAGCGGTTAACACAGCTAAAAAATAATTATTTTTAAGTGGAGCTTCGGCTTCAGTTAAAGATGAGATCTAGAGGCCTCAATGCAGACGCATTGGGGTTTTTCTTTTTAGAGTGATTTGTTACTATACTGCATGGTATGAACGGCTTTAACACGCGCGAAATTGCGCAATAAAAGGAAACACTATGGCAAATGAGCAGAACACTCCATCGATTACCTATCAGCTAATTCAATCGCAATTTACCGGGTTTGAAATCGCTGAAGCACACGGCATTTTAGTGGCGTTAGCGTGCGTAAATCGTATGGATGTCTATCAAGATTGGTTAGCGGAGGTTGAGGCGCTTGCCGATCACTCCCAAGAACTCAACACTGAGATTTTAAAGATCTTATTTGATAAGACCATGGATGAGCTGCTGTCTAAAGATTTTGCGCTCTCGCTCTTAATTCCCGACGAAGATGATGCCTTTAAGCGTCTAGAAGGCTTTGTGGATTGGTGCCAAGGATTTCTCTACGGGCTTGGCATTAGCGGGATCGGTATGGCAGATTTAGATGAAGATGGCGCGGCGTTTTTAGAGCATTTAGCAGCGTTTGCGAACCTTGATCCTGAGAGTCTGCGTGAAGAGATTGAGAGTGAAGATGAGGGCTTAGCGCTCGAAGAGCTGGTGGAATTTGTCCGCATGAGCTCGTTATTGATTTTTTATCATTTCCGAGAAGCGGAAACGGTGCATTAAATATCGGTTAATATTGAGGGTAATGTTAAAGGGGGAGAGAAAATGAATAATAAAGAGCCCGATATGAGCAGAGCGATTTCACTTATTGACTCCCACATTCATCTTGATGATCCGCACTTAATGCCGGGTTACCCTGAACATCTTAACGACGCGCGAGCTCTTGGGATTACCGCATGGATATTACCGAGCACAACCGCGGCCTCCTTTAGCGATGTACTTGCGATTGCAGCGGCGGACACTTCAGTCTATCCGGCGCTTGGGCTTCATCCCTATTTTATGGAGACTCACTCCGATCACGATTTAAAACAGTTAGAAACCGCGCTTAAAATGCATGCGGGGAAATTGGTAGCGATCGGGGAGTGCGGGCTTGATCTGATGATTGAAAATCCTCAATTTGAGCGGCAAGAGCGGCTTTTTAAAGCCCATGTGCGTCTTGCGCGAGAATTTGATCTGCCGCTGATTATTCATAGCCGAAAATCGTTGGATTTTATTTTAAGAGAGCTCCGTAAGGAGCGTGGTTTACGAGGTGTGATCCATGCGTTTTCCGGCAGTTTACAGCAAGCGGAGCAGTGCATTGAATTGGGCTTTAAACTCGGGTTTGGCGGCGCGGTTACCTATCCGCGGGCAACGCGATTGCGCGCCATTTTAAAAGCACTTCCAAAGGATAGTTACCTTCTTGAGACCGATGCGCCCTCGATGCCCAATGCATTTTTACCCAAAGGGGCGATCCATACGCCAAAAGATCTCTATACGATTGCGCAAGAGATCGCTACAATACGTGAGAGTAGTTTAGAAAAAGTCGCAGCGGAAACGACCGAAACGACGCAACAATTATTTCAACTGGAGAGATTATGACGAGCGACAATCAAGCCAAGCTTTTAGATCAGTTATCCATCGATTATCCGATTATTCAGCTACCGCTTCACGATGCGGATTCAGCAGAATTGATTGCGGAAGTGGCCAATCATGGCGGATTAGGCACGCTTGCGGCAGGGTTTTTATCAGCAGCAGAACTGCGTGATCGCCTCGATGAGATCAGCGCTTTGACCGATCGATCATTTGCCGTAAATCTCTTTGCCAATGTCCAAAAAGATGAAGATCCAGAAGGGATGACCCGCGCGCTTAACCGCATCTCTCCGGTGTTTGAAGGGAGCGATATTGCGCTCACAACGCTCCTTTCGCGCGAAGGCCGTTTAACCGATCTCGATACCATGCTTGATGTGATTTTTGAGTATAATGTCAGCGCGGTGAGTTTTTCATTAGGCGTGCCGAGCGATGAGATTTTATCGCGGGTAAAAGAGCGTGGCATTGCAATTATTGGGCATGCTACCCACATGCTTGAGGCGCTTTTTTGGGAAGAGAAGGGCGCGGACATTATCTATCTTCAAGGATTGGAAGCCAGTGGCATACGCGACACATTTCTAGGTGATCCTCTGGAAGTCGCGCAACCGGCCTTAACGCTCATCGCTCAAGCCAATGATAATTTAACCGTTCCCTATATTATTGGGGGCGGATTGGTAAATAAAACGCATATTGATACCGCGTTTGCACTCGGCGCGCCGGCAGTCGGGCTCGCAACCGCCTTTTTAATGAGTCATGAATCCGGCGCCGATGAGCTCTATAAAAATGCACTTTCGTATGCTAATGAATTTGATATTAAGATCACCCGTGAGTGGAGTGGGTATCCTGCGCGCGTTGTGGTCAATTGGGGCCTTCGTCAGCTCCAAGCATTAGAGGGGGAACCTGCACGTTTCCCGGCACAATACTTTTTAACCCATCCGATGATGGAAGATAAAGCGCCGGAAGATCGCACCCAGTTTCGCGCACTTTGGGCCAATGTGAATGCGCCTTTTGCCGAGCGTCTGCCAGTTCGTCAATTGATGACGCAGCTTCTCGGGATCGAGTATTCATAACCCGAAAATTGAGATTTACGAGTTTTATAACGGGCAACAAAAAACCTTCGACTTAATAAGAGCGAAGGTTTTTTATTGATCTCATGTTAATGATTTTAATGATCTTAAAATCAGCTATTCGTCGGTTTTCTCTTTAAACTGACACTCGTTATAAACCACACAACTTGCACAGCGAGGTTTTCGCGCGACGCAGGTATAGCGTCCATGGAGAATGAGCCAATGGTGTGCGTCTAAAATAAACTCTTTTGGAATGCGTTTGACGAGTTTATCTTCCACTTCACGGACGTTTTTTCCCGGCGCGAGTCCGGTGCGATTGGAAAGACGGAAAATATGGGTATCCACGGCCATGGTCGGTTTTCCAAACGCAGTATTTAATACCACATTCGCCGTTTTACGCCCAACGCCCGGAAGCGCTTCGAGCTCTTTACGGGTATCGGGAACGACGCTGTTATGTTTCTCCACCAAAATTTGGCAGGTTTTATAGAGATTTTTTGCTTTGGTATTAAAAAGACCGATCGTTTTAATGTATTCACGAATCCCATCTTCACCGAGCGCTACCATCGCTTCGGGCGTATTAGCAACTTTAAAGAAAGGGCCGGTTGCTTTATTAACGCCGACATCGGTCGCTTGCGCCGAAAGTAGAACAGCAACAAGAAGCTCAAAGGTGGAATTGAAATTAAGCTCGGTGGTGGGT
>JAAZCI010000149.1 GCA_012513365.1 Lysobacteraceae bacterium | reverse complement strand
GCTCCACACTTTAAAAAATCCAAACGGATAGTGACTCTCAATGCGTAAGCGGGGCATCTCAAGCAGGCCTCGTTCCGGCGCTTCTAAGAAAAGGGATAACTCTCGGCGCTCGCCTTTTTTAAGATCCGTTTTTACGAAAATCGATCGTCCAAATCCAAGCCCAATGGCCATATGATGACGTTCTCGCCCCTCAATCACCACATTAAATTTGGCATTATCGCCGGCGAAAATAGCACTTGCTGCACTTGAAAAGAGTCGCAGACCTAAAATATTACGCCAGCTAAAAATCATGCTCACCCCTAAAAGGCTTAAGAGCCAAAAAAGGAGCAGATGCACCAGCGGATTTTGGAAGTTAATGGCAAGAATCAGTAAAAGCAGAATAAACCCTAAAAAGAGAAAACCTTGCCGACGCGGCACAATGTAAATTTCACGATGCCCAAGCCGTTTTTCCGTCACCCCTTTAGGCGCTCGGCGCGCATAAAACGCCTCCATTTTTTTCTGAAACCACCCGCTCATTTTGCTTTTCTCGCCTCTTTTTTCTCGGGGTTAGACCCGTCACCCACCACTATAAAATATTGACATCCGTTAAAATTCGCTCGACTAACCGATGCTCCTCACCGCTTCGATGTTGATCGCGCAAACGATGGGTACAGACCGATGGCATCACCATCTTCACATCTTCCGGAATCACATAATCGCGCCCTGAAAGATAAGCATAGGCACGGCTCGCACCCAGGAGCGCTTGCGTTCCCCGCGGGGAAAGGCCAATCGAAAACTCAGAGTGCGTACGCGTGTATTGAGCAATATTTAAAATGTAATGAATGATCTCATCGGAGGCATAAATCTTAGCAACCGCTGCTTGCGCTGTCTGTAGCGCTTCCCGAGAAAAACGCTCCGGTAAAGCACTCGAGGCGGCGCGATTTTCCCCTTTTAAGATCGATTTTTCCGCCTCAAATGAGGGATATCCGAGCGAGATGCGCATTAAAAATCGGTCAAGCTGAGAATCCGGAAGCGGATAGGTTCCCGCGGCGTACGATACGGGATTTTGCGTTGCAATCACAAAGAAACTTTCTGGCAGATCATAGCTATGATTCCCAATCGTCACTTGACGCTCTTCCATCGCCTCAAGGAGCGCACTCTGGCTTTTTGGCGTAGTACGATTAATCTCATCGGCGAGGAGCACTTCGGTAAAAATCGGCCCTTTATGGAGGGTAAATTCTTGGGTCTGCGGATTAAAGACCTCACCGCCCAAAATATCGCCCGGCAGAAGATCGGAGGTAAATTGGATGCGCTGATAGGTAAGCCCAAGCACTTTAGCAAGCGCATGAGAGAGCGTTGTTTTCCCCATACCAGGAAGATCCTCCAGGAGCAAGTGTCCGCGGGCTAAAAGGCACGCAAGACTCAATTTAATCTCGCGCCGCTTCCCTAATAACACCTCTTCAAGGAGATTAATCACTCCTGCCAACTCCGCTTGACTCATATGTTGCCCCTTTGTCAATTTGTTTCCGATCTGCTGATAAATAATCTCTGATAGTGTAGCCTTTTCGCTCAATTTCTTCTATTAATTCTCCGTGAAAATTACGATTTGGTACATAAACTCTGGCAATCTTTATGCTGTCCTTCACGTTAAAACAGGTTACAATAGTGCCCTAATTTGACACAATTTAATGAGTCTTTCACAAGGAGAATCGAGTGAATAAACAACAAATGTGGCTACGCGGATTGCGTATTTTCGGGCTAATTATCTTCGCGTTTGGCGGATATTTAACCTATGAATTGCGCAACTTTATTAAAGAATCAGAAACAGCGCGCGCAACGGTCGATAGCGTTGAACTCTCCGATTCGAGCAATGCACTCTATGTCCATTTTAAAGATCAGCTCGATCGCCGGCACTTTGTCAAACTCGATTACGGTAAACAGACGCCACCCTTTGAAAAAGGGGAAGAATTTATCGTTCATTACCCCATTGATGCGCCCGATAATGCGCGTATTCAATCCTTTTTAGCGACATGGCAAGGCACCATTTTCGGCGGTCTTGGACTCATTATCTTTATCGGTGGCTCGCTTCCGCTCTTTATCGAGCGCCGCAGGCAAAACCGAGCGAAAAAAGTGTCATAATTTTGGAACAGATAGGTGATCTTGATAATACTTGAATCACCTATTTTTATTCTCGTAGATGTAGCCCTTTGGCGCTTATAACGACAACAAATTGGCCACGCTGCATCTACCCGATCCATTGTTACATTAGGAACCAACCACCTATGAGAAAACAGATTCTTACGACGATTGGGACGCTCCTGATCCTCTTTTTAACCACGCTAACCGCACAGGCGCAGCTTTTTCAATCGCCAAGTAATAGTGCCTTTGGCGGGCAATCGCTCACCGGAAAAATTCGTCAAAATGATGAACTATTACCGCCCGATCGCGCTTTTGTCCCGACGCTGACACGCTTTGATGATGGGCGCATTAATCTCCATTTTGAGATTCATCCCGATTACTATCTCTATCGGGATCGCATTAAAATCCGCGTATTAAATGAGATACTCACACTCGATGAAGTGGCACTTCCTGAAGGCGTTTGGCATGAGGATGAATTTTTCGGCCGTCAAATGATCTATGATTTCCCCATTGTGATTCCTATCAATCCTAAGGGCGATCTTACTCAGGTTAAAAATTTGCATCTCTTTATTGAAGCGCAAGGGTGCGCCAAAAAAGGGCTCTGTTTTCCTCCGCACCGCTGGGAAGAGACGCTTTCGATCAATCCAAACTTAAAGATTGATGATGCACTCATCTCCCTTGAAGAGACGCTCGCGCTCGATATTCCAATGGCAGAACACGATCGTCTCACCCAATATCTGCTTGATAAAAAATATATGGCGATCCCGCTCTTTTTTATCTTTGGGCTCCTTCTCACCTTTACCCCTTGTGTGTTGCCGATGCTCCCTATTTTATCGGGCATTTTAACAAGTCGTGGCGTGGAAACCGCTAAAAATGGCTTTGTGGTTTCGCTCATTTATGTGCTCTCCATGGCATCAATCTATGTACTGCTTGGCCTCCTTGCTGCCTTCTTTGGCAAAGGATTTGCCGCCTATCTACAACATCCTTATGTCCTAATCGGCTTTGCTGCTATCTTTGTGCTTCTCGCGCTGAGTATGTTTGGGCTTTATGAGCTACAAATGCCTACAAAAGTGCAAAATTACCTCAATCGCATTAGCCAAAATCAAGAAGGCAAAAGTGGCTACGCGGGCGTTATTATTATGGGAATGCTCTCGGCCCTCATTGTCGGCCCTTGCGTCACTGCACCGCTCATTGGTGTGATTGGCCTTGTAGCGCAATCGCAAGATTATCTCTTAGGTGGCACTATTTTATTTAGCATGAGCATGGGAATGGGCATTCCGCTGCTGATTCTCGGGGCCTCATCAGGCCATCTATTGCCAAAAGCTGGTGGCTGGATGACGCAGATAAAAATCCTCTTTGGATTTATTTTACTCGGCATTGCGGCCTACTTTATCGGGCGGATTGTTTCCTTTAAATGGGAGCAGTGGCTCTATGCCCTTGTCGCACTGTCCGCGGCAACTTGGCTCTTTATCTATGTAAAAAAATCAAAAGCTTATCTCTCCTTTTTCTCGCTTGTTGCGATTGCCTCCCTGATCTTCGGGCTCTATTCCATTAAAGAATCGACCCGCGTCATTGAAACGATCGACTTTACCGAAATTAAAGGGATTGAAGGTTTAAATAGCGCGCTTGCAGAGAATACGCTACCGCTAACGATGCTCGAATTTAACGCCGACTGGTGCGTTGCGTGTAAAGAGATGGAGAAATATGTCTTTAGCCATGATTCGGTAAAAACACTGCTTAAACCGATTCAGCTCTTAAGCAGCGATGTGACCGCCAATGATGCGCTCGATCAGCAGCTGCAAAAGCACTTTTCAATCTATGGACCGCCGGCGATTCTCTTTTTCGATCATCAAGGCAATGAGTTAGAACCCTACCGCATTATGGGATCGGTTTCAAAAGAGAGTTTTACCGCGCACATCACCCTACTGTATGAGAACATGGGCGTGCCCGTTCCGCTTGAGCTCCTCGATGAAAATCCGAGCTCACACCACAAGAAACACCTTAATCGGCTCCTATAAATAACGCCGATAAATAACGCAATAAAAAAGGAATCGTCTCATTAAAAACGATTCCTTTTTTTATCTTTTGCTTATCTAAATCTTAATTAGACCTCAACGAATCCAATTACCGATTAAAGAGGTGATGCCTCATCAAGGGTAATCCGTTCGATTTTCGCACCAATTCCGGTGAGCTTTCTCTCAATGCCATCATAGCCGCGATCAAGGTGATGCAGTCCATCGATAGTCGTGGTTCCATCGGCGACTAATCCCGCTAAAATAAGCGCCGCTGACGCGCGAAGGTCCGTTGCCGTCACTTCCGTTCCGGAGAGTTTTTCAACCCCTTGAATCACCGCCATGCGCTCTTCCACATGAATGTCCGCGCCCATACGCATCAATTCATTGGCATGCATAAAGCGATTTTCAAAGATCGTTTCCACAATCGTTGATGTGCCTTGTGAGATCGCTGCCATCGCCATAAATTGCGCCTGCATATCCGTTGCAAAGAGCGGATAAGGTGCTGTGCGAATATCGAGCGGTTTTAAAATGGAGGTACCGGGAAAAACGCGCACAAAATCAGCGCCCGTCTCAATCTGACACCCTGCTTCAATCAATTTATGATTGACCGCCTCAAGATGCGCGGGAATACAGCGTTCGACAGTGATGTCACCAAAGGTCATCGCACCGGCAACTAAGTACGTTCCGATCTCGATTCGGTCCGGCATAATGGTATATTCACCGCCCGAGAGTTTTTCAACCCCGGTAATGGTGAGTCGATCCGTGCCAACGCCTTCAATTTTAGCGCCAAGCGAGATCAGCATCTCCACAAGATCGGTCACTTCGGGCTCTTTCGCGCAGTTATCTAAAATGGTGACACCGTCCGCTAATACCGCCGCCATAATGACGTTTTCAACACCCGTTACCGTGACCATATCAAACGCGTAGTGCCCCCCTTTTAGGCGAGCATTGGGCGTTTTTGCAAAGACGTAACCATTTTTAAGGGTAATATTTGCGCCAAGCGCTTCCATCCCTTTTAGATGCTGATCCACCGGACGACTGCCAATCGCGCAGCCCCCCGGAAGCGATACTTCCGCCTCACCAAAACGGGCAAGGAGCGGCCCAAGCACTAAGATCGACGCACGCATCAATTTCACTAAATCGTGACTTGCACGAATTTCAGTAATCCCGCGGGGATCAATCTCAATGGAGTTTTCACCCACCTCAGTTACCGTTGCGCCAAAACTCTCTAGCAAACTTTCCAAAATTAGCACATCTTGCAGTTTCGGAACATTGTGAAGCGTTACCGGCTCGGAGGCTAAAATGGTTGCCGCTAAAATCGGCAGTACCGCATTTTTCGCGCCACTTGCTTGAATGGTTCCCGATAATGGGCCATTTCCCGCAACGAGGAGGCGTTCATTATCTGTTTTCATCATTATTTATCCCATTGGGCTGGCGTATAGGTTTTAAGCGCAAGCGCATGAATCTCTTCTGTTTCAAGGCGATCCCCTAAGGTGGCATAAACCATTTTATGCTGTTTTAACATCGAAATACCTTCAAAAGCAGGACTCACAACAATCGCTTCAAAATGCGTGCCGTCGTCGCCTTTTACTTCAATAAAAGTGCACTCTAGGCTGCTTGTAATTAATTCTTGAATGGCTTCTTTCGTCATCATAATGGGTCAACTCCTATAGTCATAAACCTAGATCAATAAAATGAATTCGTTAATGTTTGAGCGCTATTATATCGGATACCGGTGCGCTCGTATTCCAATGATTACAACTTGGACAATTCCAGTGGAGTGTCTTGCTGGTAAACCCGCAATTTTCGCACTGGAAGTTTGAATATCGGTCAATCACGCTGTTGAGCGTTTTTTTGTAAATTATGAGACTTTCATTGCTCGTTTCGGCGTAAGATAACAGCTCGTTTAACAGGAGCAAGCCTCGCAGATTATTCTCGGCACTTAAGACCGATTTAAGATAATCAATCGCCTCATGGATCGATTCGGAACGCACCAAATAGTGGGCCTTCCACAAGACTAAAATAAAATGGCGATCACTCTCAGCAAGCAGGCGATCAAGCCAATGGATAAAGAAATGCGGCCGTTCTAAACGAAAGGCTAAATCACAGATCATCGGCGCAGTTATTTGAACGAGTGCATGCTTTTGCTTTTCAATATGGAGGAGCGCTTCAAGCGCTGCGGCGTAATTTTTCTCTTTAAGGTAGATAAATGCCGTAATAAGACTGACGCGCGCGCAATTTTCATCGCATTCAAGGGCTTTGGTTAACCACACAAAAATCCGCTCACGCTCCCCTTTAAAATCTTTCGCGAGATCCTCTTCGGCGAGCTCACAATAAAGGTGCGCCATCTCTTCCAAAATAAGCGGATCTTTATCGCTGATTTTTTCAAGCATGGAGAGCGATTGCAGCCAGTCCCGCTGCTGCTTATAAAGATGGGCAAGCTTAATCAGCGCCTTATTTTTATGCTGTGCTTCAAATTCACCATCAACCACAAGGCGCAGCGTCTCTTCGGCATGATTTAAAATCCCGGCACTTAAATAATCTTTTGCAAGGGATAAGTAAGCACTTGCGCGTAAATCCGGCGTTTGGGCTTGGCGAATTAAGGTTTCATGGAGATTAATCGCTTTATCAATCTCACCACGCTTACGGAACGCATCGCCGAGTAACAATGAGAATTTAAGGGCTTCAACGTCCGAATCGAGCGGCATCTCAAGCGCAAGATTTTCATAATCTTTCTGCGTTTGATCCTCGAGCAGATAGCGCAAATTAAGATAATGCAAAATCCGCTGTTTCTTCGCAATATCTTTCTTCGCTGCAAACCACCCGATCAAAAGGCCGATCGGAAGTAAAATCCATATATATTCAAACATTGTTGATAAAATGCCTCAATTAAAGCGATTTCGATCCGGATCGAGCGCTTTAATCATCGTGCAATTAAAGACGATTGAGTTCACGCTCTAAACGTTCGTTTTCGTCCGTGAGTTCTTTAACGCGCGCTTCTAAAATCATTTTGTTATAGCCTTTACGCACGTTCGTTAAAAAGAGTTGTGCCAGCGTAAAAATCGCGCCGAGGGCAAACGATAGGAAGAGGAGCGTTGTCAGTTGGATCTCGCCTTTACCCGCTAAATAATTGAAAACAATGGCGGTATCACGGTTTTGAAAAAAGAGCATTAATAATGCTAAGAGAAAGAGAAGACTTAAAACAATTTTGGCCCAAAAAGCGATCTTTTTCATAATACTGCATACTCTCCTAAAGCATCTGGTGTCGATGAAACTCATTTAATAAATAAGATATATTTTGGCATTTTACCTGCTTCATGGTAAATTATAAAGGAAATTTAGCGGAACGGATGCCCTAACCCTCATATTATCGAGCTATGCGCCTTGCAACGAAGCCGAAGTGACTCTTATTATGGTGAGCTTTGCTCCCACTTCTACATAATTAAAAAAATTAGACTCTTATACTTCGTCAATCCGCATTATTTGGGCGCTCGTTAACGATTACACCGGTCAATTGCCGGTCACTATTAGCCATATACAATGTCGAAGAAAACTTACCCATTAACTTCTATTGTGAAATTAAATATATAATCTATGAATCAATCGACTCTCTCTCACCTCCCTAAATCGTGGGAGGACCTCTCGGCTCATGTTAAAAAAATTATCGACACGAAACGAGTCCAGCAGGAAAAACTGATCGCGCTCACCATTGAGCACACCCTTCTCTTTCTCTCAAGCGCCCTAAAAACGCTGAAAGAGCACCCGGAGCAAAAAGCGCTCATGGTCACCGATTCGGTCAGCGATGCGATCACACTGCGCTATTTAATTGAAGCGATGATGCCGAGTCTTGAGATCGATTATCTGTTACCGCACCAAGAGATTGAGATTAAAAAGAGCGTGCAGCTCCTTCTCTATCCCGCCATTAATGCACAGCTTACTACGCACGAATCCTTCGATTTAAGCGCTTTCAATTGTCTCTTCTTTAATACCTTCCCCCGCCTCTCACTCTCAACGTCTAAATTATTAAGCGATCTTCATGAAGAAAAACGCCTGGGCGATTTTTGCCTCGTACCGCTTAATTACCATACGTTAACTGAGACCGAGGAAGTGCAGGTACCGGCGAAAAAAATCTCGCTCAATCGTAAAGAGACTCTTGATGCTGAACCTGTGAAAAAAGAGGTAATGGACGAGCCCGCATCCGAAAAAGCGAAGATCAGCATTAAATCAAAAGCGAAGAAAACGCTTGCGCCGGATGCGATCGAAAGTAAAGTAGCCGACAGTGCCGTAACGGGGAGTACCGAAAAAGCGGAGACACAAAAAGAAACCCCTAAAGAGGCTTCTGCTGAAAAAGCCGAAAGTAAAAAGGTGGCCCCGAAAGAACTTCCTGCCGATGATTCCCATGAAGTTGCCTTTGTGAAAAAGAACTTTGAGCGCCAATATATCCGCGACCTCATTCGTTCAGAATCTTTAACCCGCGTTGTGGTCATCAGCCATTCGCGCCAACATTCAAAACAGCTCGGCAATTATCTCTATCGTGCGCGCATTCAATCGCGTATTTTGCACGAGCGCCTCAAAGAAGATGCCCGCGAGAATTTTATCGAGCGCTTTAATCATGGCAATATCGCCGTCTTAATCCTCAATCAGCGTGATATCAATCTGATTGAAGGGAAAGTGGAAGGCGTTAACAAAGTTATTTTCTATCAGCTTCCGGTGGCATATGTAGAATTTACCGATCGTTTAAGCGATGCCATGGATCGTCTTGCCCCAAAAACAACGCTGTCACTCGCGAGCGAAAATGAAGAGGTTTGGGTCACCTCTTTAAAAGAAGAGTGTCCTGATCTAAAACTTACTATCACCCCTCTTTCAGCTCGCAAAGAACGTGAACCGCGGGAAAATCGTGATCGCCGTGAGCGCCCTGAGCAAAATCGCTCACAACAACGTCGTCAATCCGCTGATAATCAAGCGCGAACAGACGATAAATCAGAGAATTCGCAAGATGCGGATTCTCAAACACCAACAAGAGAGCGTGAACAACGCGATAACCGCCGTAGACCGCAACAAAATCGAGGCCGTCGCCAAGATCGAAATGATCGCAACGACTCGCAACAAGATCGTCGGGAGAGCCGAGATAATAGAGACAACCGAGATAATCGCGACAATAAACGCACCTCGCGCAATCAAACTCGTAGACCGCGCCGTGAGCAACACGATTATCAAGATGAGCCGAATTTTAACCGCATTGATGAGGGCAATGAGCAGCTCAATATCGTGAATAAAAATCGCCTCCCCTTTGAGAGCGGTTCGTTTGAGGCAAACATTGCAAAAGTGAATAAAAATCGCATGCGTCAAGTATTTTCAAATCAGCAGCGCAATATTCAAAATCATGGCAATCTCTTTACCCAAGAGAGTAGCCCAAATCATAATCCCAATAGCCATCACAATTCGAACTCAAATAATCAGCGCCGCCGCAATCAACGCAATCCGCGCCGAAATAATAATCCCAACAATAATAAAGGGAATCATTAATCGCGCAACGATCGCGCGCAACTGCAGCATGAAAGGACGACGATGAATTACATTACGAAACACGGATTTCAGAAACTTTCGGATGAACTCAATTATCTCTGGAAAGATAAACGCCCTAAAGTGACACAAGCGGTCAGTGAAGCCGCAGCGCTAGGCGATCGCTCGGAGAACGCAGAATATATCTACGGAAAAAAGATGCTCCGCGAGATCGATCGTCGCGTGCGTTTTTTAAGTAAGCGTTTAGATGAGCTCACCATTGTTGATGCCCTTCCCGCCAATCAAGATAAGATCTTCTTTGGGGCTTATATCACCCTCGAAGATGAAGCGGGAAAAGAGCGCCTGGTGCGCATTGTGGGAAGTGATGAGTTCGATAATGATCCGTGCTATATCTCGATCAATTCGCCCTTAGCGAGAGCACTGATTGGGAAGACATTCGATGATGAGATTCTGCTAAAACTCGAAACCGGTCCGGTACGCTATTTAGTCGTTGATATTGAATATAAACCACTATAAATTTCTAACCGTATCAGCTCACAGTAATCTGTAATTATAATTAATAACGGCTAATAACGCCCATACAGTCGCGCCTCACGCTCTTGCTTGAGGTAGCGATAATAATACGCCATCACCCGCGGCACATAGTTTTGCGTCTCTATAAAGGGCGGAATTTTATTGCCATAGCGCATCACCGCACCTTCACCTGCGTTATAGCCCGCAAGCGCAAGTTCCACATCCTCAAACTTTTCTAATAAAAACTTCAAATACGTGGTGCCCCCACGAATATTTTGGAGCGGATCATACGCATCGACGACGCCAAAGCGTTTTGCGGTCATCGGCATCAATTGCATGAGCCCTTGCGCCCCAACGTGTGAACGAGCTTTGGGATTATAAGCGGACTCAACGGAGATCACCGCATGCACAAGCGCCGGCGGAACCCCAATCTCTTTGGCAATCTGATCAATAAAGGGCGTATAGATGGAGCGATTGGCAAAGTTTGCACTCACAAGCTCACTTTTCGCCTTATGATTTTGAGTGAAGTTCTCTAAATAAGCCGGTTTACGCTCAGGCCCTAAGAGATAACGATTGGGAAAATTCCCTTGGAAACTGCTCACCTGCTGATCTTGCACCGACGGTGTGCGATTAAAACGCGGCATCTCTAACAACGTCTGCGTATCGGAGCCATGCTGATCGTCACTTGCGATAATGGGCGACACTTTTTTAACGAGCTCCGCATTTTGCACATAGTGATTCACAAAATGTTTACCGCCTTCATCGTCGATATACATATAGATATCCGCAAACGCAAAAAGCGCTGACGAAAGCGTGATAACCCCCGTAGCGACCCATCGTTTACGTCTCTTTTGTGACTGCGTTTTATCCATAGATTTAAATGTATAACCGATCAAACAAAAATATATAATGTGTGCTCCCATCATACGGAATTTTACCGAGATTATTTTGACGGGCGTCCGAGAATGAGCTCTTTATAGCGTTTATTGAGTTTATCGTAGGCAGAAACGGCTTTCGTCAGTTTAAGCGTGAGATCCACATTCTCTTCCTCTTTTTGATTGATTTTTACGCTGATCTTTTCATTCTCAATCATCAGCTCTTTAATGCGCTTTAACAGATCCGAGTCGGTATTTTCTTGGATCGACATCAGGCTGATTTTAGTCTCAAGCTCGATCACTTTATCCTGCCATTCAGCGACTGCATCGGCGATCCTTTTTGAGGTGACCACATCATTGGGGCGATAACTTAAATTATCGACATCGCCCACAACATTTTCTTCTAAAAAGTGCACACGCGCTGAAAGATCACGATTTTCGTCAATGTACTTCTCATTTTCAATGAGGGCAATATTAAGACGATCCCGCAGTTTTTCACTCTCAGCCTTAAGCTCATCAATCCGTTTTTTCGATTTGATCACCAGCACTTTAATGCGATCAATCTGTAGCTCGTCGGGTGCTGCATTGGGCTCAACGTCGACTTTAGGGGCTTTTCCGCGGGAGACCAATAATAAAACAATCACAAGAATGAGGAGCACGATGATCCCACTCCCTGCAATTAATACCCAATTACCCATCTCTTTACCTTTCTTTAACTACATTAACATACATTTAACACTGCCTAAGATTAGCGCGTTTTTTGGATTTATTGTATCTTTTTAAAAATCAGATCCCAGACACCATGCCCAAGACGAATCCCGCGGCGTTCAAATTTAGTGGTCGGGCGATGATTACTATCGGGCGCAAATCCGTTACCAAACGCATTTTCAAGCGCATCGATCTCATTCATCACTTCCATCATATGCTCCGCATAAGGCTCCCAGTCGGTTGCCATGCAGATTCGGCCATTAT
>JAAZCI010000148.1 GCA_012513365.1 Lysobacteraceae bacterium | reverse complement strand
TGAATACGATTGATGCGACGCATGCTGTTAGGAGATAGATAAATTGTCTGATTCATGCCTATTTTATAACCTTTTGAATAATTGTTACGATCGTGTTGGTAGCCTCTTTTTTCGCTAAAGACTCACTTTTCTCCGCCATCTCAACAGCGGTTTCACGCGTAAATTGATTAATTGTGTCTGCTAGATCGGTACTCGTTAAATCACGCTCTTGCACTAAAAATGCAGCGCCCGCTTCAAATGCACCGCGGCAGTTTTCCGTCTGATGATCATCCACCGCATAGGGAAATGGCACGAAAAAGCTCGCCACATTCACCGCTAATACCTCAGCAACTGTCAGCGCACCGGCACGGCAAATCACAAGATCGGCCCACTCATACGCGGACTTCATATCATCAATAAACGCCACAGGACGATAAAGACTATCAAGCCCTGCGCTCTCTTTTAATTCTGCATAATGTTCGATCCAATTTTTGCCCACTTGATGGTAGATTTCCACCGGACGATCGATCGATCCGATGGCCTCAAAAACGATCTCATTGAGGCGCTTTGCCCCTTGAGACCCCCCGACGATCAAAAGCCGAAGCGGCGCATTGCCACGCGCAGCATAACGATCCTGATAGGGTTTAATCTCAAGCAATTCTTTACGAACGGGATTACCCACCACTTCCACATTCGGAAGCGCAACAGGAAAGCCCGATAAGATTTTTGTACTAAATTTCGATAAGAGTTTATTGACCATCCCCGCCACTGCATTTTGCTCGTGGATAATCACAGGAATGCCCAATAATTTTGCGGCAATACCGCCGGGCGCCGCCGCATAACCGCCAAAGCCTACCACACATTTTGGCTTCACTTTTTGTAAAAAGCGCATCGCATTCCAAACGGCGCGAGTTAATTGAAATGGGAGCTTAATCCAACCGAATACCCCATTGCCACGTAAGCCTTTAATTGGCACCGAATGGAGCGGAATTCCGGCATTTGGCACCAGCGTCGTCTCAAGTCCATAGGCACCGAGCCAATGGATTTCGTACCCTTTTGCCTCTAAAGATTTCGCCACCGCAAGCCCCGGAAAAATATGTCCACCCGTTCCGCCGGCCATAATTACAATTGTATCAGCCATGATGTGGCGCTCCTTTAAAATCTGCCGAGGAAAGCTCAACCGAAGAGAGTTCCATCTCATCAGGGGATTGTGAAATAAGCGGCTCTTTTAGACGCGCCGCTTCTTTTGCCGCAAGTGCCGCCTCTTTTTCTCTATATTTTAAGTAATTTTGATATTGAAGTGACTGTGTGTCAATGTCTATTCTAAAAAGAATACTCACCGCAATAATCATCATAACCATGCTCGATCCGCCATAACTCACAAGCGGGAGCGTCAACCCTTTTGTGGGCAATAGTCCTAGCGTCACGCCCATATGAGTAAAGGCTTGGAGCGTCACAAGTGTCCCGATTCCATAAGCAAGATACGCCGCAAAACGAAGCTCTAAACGCTCTGCTCGATTACCAATATGATAAGCGCGATTTAAAAAGAGGAGATAGAGCCCGATCAAGACCACCACGCCAAAAAAGCCTAGCTCTTCCGCGTAGATCGAAAAAATAAAGTCCGTATGCGATTCGGGCAGATAACCAAGTTTTTGCACGCTCTCGCCAATGCCAACGCCGCCCAATTTTCCGCGACCGATCGCGATGAGCGAATTGATAAGCTGATAACCTTGGTTATACATATCTTGCCAAGGGTCTAAAAAGACCGCGAGACGAGCTTTACGATACGGAGAACTATAGAGCGCCGCCACCATAAGTCCAAGGGTAATGGCGAGCATTAAACCAAAGCGCCACAGTGAAACGCCGGCGATAAAAATCATCGTTAAACCGACGGCTAAAATAATCGTAGTTGACCCAAAGTCGGGCTCTAATAGCAGGAAAAACCCAAACGCACCGAGCACAAAAAGCGGCGCAACTAACGCCATCGTGGAGGTTTTAAGCGTCGCATGATGGCGATGCAAGTAACTGGCGATATAGATAATGCAGAATACTTTGGCCATCTCAGCGGGCTGGACGTTCATAAATTTCATCGGAATCCAGCGCATTGCCCCGTTAATCTCTCGCCCAATGCCGGGAATCAAGACCAATATAAGGAACACAAAAGTGAGCATAATTAAGAGCGGCGTGATACGGTACCACGTTTCAAGGGGGACTTTAAAGGTCAGATAGGCCATCAAAATACCGCCCCCGATATAGATTCCTTGACGGATGCTGTAATGATAGATGCCGACATCGTACGAACGCGCCACATAGGCCGACGATGAGGTGACCATCAGCATGCTAATGCAGAGCAGCAATACCACCACTACCGATAGCCACGGATCAAAAGTAATCCGGATTCTTTTCTCGTCGTTCAAACTCGCCCCCTTCGTTTTATAGCGCGTTAACTAGCTCAATAAAATGATCGCCACGCGCCTCAAAGCCTTTAAATTGATCAAAGCTCGCGCACGCCGGTGAGAAAAGTACCACATCGCCCGAAGTTGCTTCTTGATCAATTTTTTCCACAGCACGCGCTAGCGTTTCGACATATTCATGTGGAATTTCTTTCGGAATATGGGAAATAATAGCAGAGATCTCCGTTCCAATTAAGTAGACTTTTTTAATGGAATCATCAAGCTCAGGAGTTAAGGTAGAAAAATCCTGCCCTTTCGTCACGCCACCTAAAATTAACCATTTCGGTTCAGCAAAGCCTGAGATCGCCGCTTCCGTTGACGGGATGTTGGTCGCTTTTGAATCGTTATAATAGCGAACGCCATCCTTTTCACGGGCTAAAACGCAGCGGTGCGGAAGAGGTTCATAGGTCTCTAAGCCTCGTTCGATCGCGGTGTGCGCAAGGTGAAGAGCATCACAAATTGCAACGCTCGACACCATATTTAAAATATTATGAAAGCCCCCAAGACGGCTCTGTCCGTAGCCTACAATCGGCATTGCTTGAGTGCGTTTAATAATCACTTTACGCGCAATGTCGGCGTAATAATTACTTTGAGGATCTTCTAGAGAAAATGTTTGGTAAGAAAGCCCTGCTTTTTCGCAATATTCGATCGCCGCAGGACAATCGCTCGGAACAATCGAAATCTCTGACTGATCGAGCAGCGTCAATTTAGTATCTTGATAGGCTTTAAAATTGGGATAGCGGTCAAGATGATCGGGCGCAATGTTTAAAATTATGCCAACGCTTGCTTGTAAACTGTAAGTGGTTTCAAGCTGAAAACTAGAGAGCTCGAGCACAAACACCGGCTTTTCCACATTGGCAACGCTCTGATCTTCCTCATATTGCATCCAAAGATTTAACGCAGGCTCACCTAAATTACCGCCCATATAGAGCGAGCACCCAGCCTCTTTAACAATATTGCCCACCATAGTCGTCACCGTACTCTTGCCATTCGTTCCTGTAATTCCGATAATCTGATCGTCAACCAAACGTGCAAAAATCTCAATGTCGCCGCCGGTTTGCTCTTTTGGCAGACGTGCTAGCGCATTTTGAAGCGCCTCTGTTGCAAGCGGAACGCCGGGACTTATCCAGAGATAATCACATTGATCAAGCATCACTTCATCAAATCCACCAACGGCAACGCAATCGGCAATTGCCTCAATATCAGCATGATTGGGAGGCGTTTGACGGCTATCGATCGCCCAGAGGGTTTTGACGCCCAATTTGCGCAATGCTTTCACCATGGAAAGCCCGGTAATACCGAATCCAACGACTAAATGCGTCGCCTCTCTCTTAATCTCAGGTGTTGCCACATTCATCCCAATCTACCTCGCAAAACGTAAAAAAGCTCTGTGCAGTACAGAGC
>JAAZCI010000147.1 GCA_012513365.1 Lysobacteraceae bacterium | reverse complement strand
CTTCTACCTCTTCAAATACCACTTTAATATCATTCTCAATAATATCATTAACGCGCGATTTCACATCCGCTTCATTAGGATAATTGCCCGTGCCTTTTAACACATCGGTTAGCGCGTTTGCATCGGTGGCTTTATCGGCCTTGGTTTCACCATGCGTATTGACGCGATCAGTGCTGATTTTACTCGCTTCTCGCTCTGGTTTAGAGAGCTTTTTAGCCCCTTTACCTGCTGATTGCTTGCCATCAAACTGTAATGTATTCTCATTTTGTTTATTCACTTGGCGAGCAAGCTTACGTACATCATCGAGAACTTTATAGAGGAAATAGGCTTTAGGGTCGGCCTCTTCAAGTTTTTCGAGAATTTGTTGTAACCGCGCATCTGAAACCTGTGAGCCACTTTCCGTGAGTGATTCAAGCTCTTCATCGGTAAAGTCGCTGGTGTCGAGCATGCTCATCAAGAGTTCCGGTGTGATCGGGCGAATATTAACCGCCGATTGTTTATTATTAGTTACGCCGAAAATGGCATCAAGTGCTGGCGGGAAATCGATCTCAATGCCGTACCAGCGCCCGAGATATTCATATTGATTAGTTTTAACGAGATCTTTTAAGAGATCAAGCTCGCGCTCGGCACGCATAATGGAAACGCCAATGTTTTTTGCCATATGTTTTCCCCAAGGGGTTGAACCGGCACGCTCAGCGGTGGTTTTGGTAATGGCTTCCATAATTTCAGGTTTCATCGCAGAGGAGCGAATCGTCACGATATGCTCTTTTCCATTATCGCGCCAGATATGTTGACGCTCATCGAAAAGATAGAAGGGCGCTTCTCCTTGTACTGACTCAGGGAGTTCAGGTAGTGTCGATTCACTTATAAGATACATCGGATCATTCGGGCGGAAGTTTTTCCGATCGATCAAATTTTCTTTATAATGCCCGTTTGCCTCATCATATTCAAAGACGCGGAAGGTAATGCGAGTCTGTTTCCGGTCGATTTGACGGCGATACATACGCCCAATCAAGCTCTCAGAATGCTTATAGATCGATTTAGAGGTTTTCCAATGCAGGCGATCGAGATCCGACCATAAAATCACCGTCCCTGAATTGGGCATCCCTTGTGAAAATAGCCCATCTAAGCATGGATCGAGCGGGGTAAGCTTTGGTTGTGGGACACTTTCCAACTCTCCCTCTTTAATGGCGTGAATGTCAAGATAGGTATGATAGGGCAGTGAATTTTCTTCCCAACTCCACACATCGGTGCGCAGGCACTGTGAAATGCTCGAGTTAGGAAGCCCCATACCAAATTTCCCCATGCCGTAGGGATTGTTGCGATTTTGCGATTCCCCGAAGGCGAGCGCAGCTTCTAAAAGAAGCGGATCCATCCCGCGACCATTATCGATAATGGCGATTTTTTCAATCTCAGTGCGCGTTCGTCCATTTTTAAAATAAGGGCGCTCAAAGCAGACAAGTTGCACATGATCGGCCTCCGCTTGAATACTGTTATCAATAAGCTCAGCAATGGCGTAGGCGGTATTTTTATAGCCGTTATCGCGCAGAGAATTAATTACAACGGAGGCTCGGACAAACGGGCGTTCTTCAGGGGTTATAGACACAATGGGTTCCTCTAATAAAATTACAATTAATTTGAATTAAAGTGATTGTTAATCGGTTAAAGTGATGGATCGGCAGCCGTTTGTTGCCAATTTTCATCCCAATAATTAAATGCTTTAAACATGTTTTGAAATTCTGGAATTTCATCATTCACGGTGTAGATTTTGCACTCCGCCGAGCCACCACTTTTCGGCCCGCGCATCGCACGGCCGGCCATCTGCACATATTGCACAAGGGAGTTGGTCGGGCGAGTAATGAGCGCAATGCTGGTATTCGGCGCATCAAATCCGGCGGTCAGCACGCTGTAATTTAATAGCACCTGGATCTCACCGTTGCGATAGGCCTCGATAATGCGAGAGCGTTCACTTGATTCGGTCTGCCCATCAATGGAGCGACACGAGATCCCCATCAGCGCAAGAAGTAGCTCGAGTTTTCGCGCATGGTCCACCGTACAGGCAAAGACAATGATCTGAATAAAACTCTCAGAATCACGCTTTTTGGCAGCAGAAATTTCGGTCGCGATGGCCTTAATAATCGCTTGGTTACGATTATCATCAGCCGAGAGCAATTTATAAAACTTGCTGTAACTATTATCGCCGTGCACCATTTCAGAAAAGGTCGTTTGCAGATCACTCGGGCGCTCATAATCGAGAATTTCATAATGAGGCATCGCTAAATAGCCCTCATCTTGCAGATATTCAAGCGGCGATGAGTAGCCTCGCACCTGCATATTGATCTTATTGTGATGGAAAAACTCGCTCAATTTGGCGTTCTCTTCATCTTTAAGCTCATCTTCTTTTTTAATGCGTCTGCCAGGCGTTGCACTTAATCCCAGCACAAAAGTTTCATTATGCTCGGGCGATGAATCCTCTTGAGTTAATGTATCGACGATGTCCCGATAGGTCGGCGCGATCGCCATGTGCGCCTCATCAAAAACTACTAATCCAACTTTCTCTTTAAGTTCACGAAGGTGAAGTAATAGTTCTGTTTTATTGGAATTGAGCGCGCGATTTAACCGTTGTAATCCCGCCACTAATAGCCCGGGATTGAGCCCGCTTAAAGAGAGATTCGAGCCACCATAATAGGCATATCGAGAGACTTTACTATTGCCTAAAAGCGGCCACGCCTTTTCAAACTCATTGGAGGCTTGATCACACAGCTCAACGGTATTGGCAAGCCAGATCACCAGTTTTTCCGGGTTTTCTCGTAGAAATTCTGCAACAAAATTGATCGCTGTACGGGTTTTTCCGGCGCCGGTAGGTAGATGAAGGAGTGCACGCTTTTCCCCACGCTTTTTAAGCGCCCAAATATCTTGGCAGCATTTAATTTGATAGGGGCGAAGGCTATATCCGCCCGCGAGCCGTTTGGTGCCACTAATGTTATAGCTCGCCGCCTCTTTCGGCAGAAGCGATAGCGGAAGATCAAAGAGCTTGAAAATCGCCTCATCATCGATGCTGCCATGTTCTGTGTAATGTTTTAAGAGCTCATAGGGATGGCGCTCTCGAATCGATTCCCGGAGCGTCTCGTCGGCCCCCGCAGGAATTAAACGTTCAATAATGGTAATAATCGCCTCTTCTGAGAGCGAATCGATCACTAAATTGCGATAACGCTTATTCAAAAAGAGGTTGCCCCCGAGCTTTAAATAGATCAGGTTTCGAATATCGAGCGTGGCATCGCCATTTTTCAGCTGGGTGAGTAAAAACTGATAGGCAGGCTCGTCAAGAATCTCTCGTAAAATCGACGTACACGCCGACAAGGAGAGGCCTTTGAGGTAGTGAGATAACGCATTATCGCTCATAATATTCGATTCCTTTGGGCAACTTGAGATTAAGGGGGCATTATTTATGGCAGGCAAGACAGACTTTCGAATTGCCATAGAGTTCGTCAAGATCGATCGGTTCATCGGCACGCAGCGGATTGGCGATGCGGCGCTTTTTCGCGCGCTCTAGACGTTTTTCATAATCGGCTTTAATCTGAGCAATGCGTTCAGGATCGGCGAGCTCCTCAAGGGATTCACGCTCCGACCAAGTAAAGGCGGAATGA
Source organism: Lysobacteraceae bacterium (assembly GCA_012513365.1). Taxonomy (GTDB): domain Bacteria; phylum Pseudomonadota; class Gammaproteobacteria; order Cardiobacteriales; family Wohlfahrtiimonadaceae; genus CALZBJ01. Next base: position 183 of record JAAZCI010000147.1, on the reverse strand, counting down.
TTATCCATCGCTTGCTTTTCATAGGCTTTTGCCTCTTCAAACGCCTCAGGATGACGCTCTAATAGTCCCACCCATTCGATTTTGCGCTGATAAAAACAGAAAGTGCAGCCACTTCGCGAACGCCACTCATAATATTTCGGAAGCCCAAGGCCTGAAAATTCAAGGATGTTGAGCACTCCCTGT
>JAAZCI010000146.1 GCA_012513365.1 Lysobacteraceae bacterium | reverse complement strand
GAGTTCTATTTTTTATGTAACATATTACCGTTCAACAGGTGCTCCTTTATCCTTTGCAGATTTTTGAACATTATTTGATGCTAAAGGTATGGTGCATGACGCATTTTTAGCATATAAAGACTCATTATTGATTGTTGCGTTATGGCATATTCCGGTAACGGTCGCTTATTTTATTTTTCCTAGTTTAGTGATATCAAATGGGATGACGATGGTGGCGATAGGGCTTCTGGTAGTAGTTTTATCTGCTTTAACATTATCGTTATATAATACTCAAGGTAGAGGGCTAAAAGGTAAACCCGCCTATTTAATTCCGCCGGTTTTTCTTCTAATGTATATCTATATAACTTACATTAAGCAGGGCAATGACAAGGCTTTTAATGAGAAACCTCGGCCGAACCTTGAAGCCATAACTCAAGAAAAATCTGAGATTAAAACTCTGATCATGGTGATCGATGAATCCATTAACTGGCACCTCATAGATTTAAATAGAGATGAAGGAAACACCCCTTCATTGAAGCTATTTCCGAAAGAGAATATTATCAATTTTGGGCCAGCGGTTGCCTATAGTAATGCTAGTGATTTATCAAATGCTTCCATCCGAAAATTTATACGGTTTAATGAAGAAGAAAATGATTTATATGGCAGTTCAACCACTCATATCTGGGAGGTTGTAAAGTTAGCCGGCTTTAAACCTTATTTAATCGATGCTCAAGGTGATGGGTTTAATCATAATTTCTTTACGCCTGAAGAATCAGCGGAGTTCACTCTATTGCCTGCGAAGCACTTTAAAGCAGATACAGAAATTATCGATAGTATTTTGGCAGTACGAGAAAAGAATCCTGATGATAAATTATTCTTTTTAATTATTAAAGAAGGCTCGCATTTCCCATATAAAAACTTAGGTTTTGATACTCCCTTTATGCCAACAATGGCATCAACTAGTATTAGGCAATCTACAGCCGAAGAGGTTTACAATGCTTATCGAAATCGGACACGATTTAATACAGATCTCTTTTTTAAGGCAATTTATGAGTGCTTTTCATATCAAGAAGAGACAGTTATTGTTTATACATCGGATCATGGGCAAACACTTGCGAATCCAGGTGAAAAAGCGACTCACTGCGATACTTATTCACCTCATTTAGCCGAGGCTATGGTTCCTCTTTTGGTGGTTGGTCCTGAAAAGGTGATTAATAATGCAGTCTCACGAGATATGCTAGATTCGTCGCAAATAGCATCACACTACATGATACCGGCGTTACTAATGAGCTATTTAGGTTATCAAAAAGATGATATACAGGCTTTTACGGATTATAAAAGAGTATTGAATCAAGAGGAAGTTTTGCACTTTGTATATCGTCGAGCAATTCCGTTTTTTGAACCGACGGCTCAAAAAATGACGGTGCCACGAGAGCGATTTGAGCAGCTTATGGCGAGTGACTCACCTCATATATTTGAATAGTTATATTTCGCAAATGATCAATCTCTGAATGGGATCGCTATAATCTAGATTTGCTAGCAATCCCCCAAAATATGCTAAAATTAGCAACAGCATATGTAGATATATATTTATAATTTTTTTGACAATCTACAGTCGATATCAACAACTAAGAGGTTAAATCGATGTTAAAACGAGTGGGTCTATTTATTTTAACGAACATTGCGGTCATTGCGATTGTGACGGTAATCTTCGCGCTGTTACAGGCGCTCGGCATTG
>JAAZCI010000145.1 GCA_012513365.1 Lysobacteraceae bacterium | reverse complement strand
GTGTTGGTACAATGCCGGCGGCGATCCATGAGGCGATAATCGTCCCGATCACCATCAAAATTAAAATCGCTTGGAGCGCGAGCCGCACCGCATCGAGCATTCCCTTTTCAATCCGGCTCCAAGTATAGCCTAATCGAAGCGCCACGAGCGCTGCCACCATCACACTTACAAGAAGGGGAATGTGTGGGCTCGTTTCCAGAAAAAAGATCCCAGTCACAAGCGCAACCATCATAAATAGCACCGGAATCATCGCTTCCAGTAACGTTGGCAGGCGGCCTTCTTCGGGAATTGGCGGTTGGAGTGGGTCAATATTTTTTGGGGGCGGCGTGGTGATTTCCATGAATCAAGCGGTCCTCTTGGAAGAAAATAGAAAAGTGGGATCGGAGGGTGTCCGATTAGGATTTACATGAACGCGGTTGATGATGCGTTGAGCGGGGCTCTGTCAGAGTGATTTTATCATTAATAGCCCGATAATTCCGGAAGAGTCGCTTTGGCTCAATTCATCTAATTGATCTTAGTTTCTTTGTTGCGATTTTTAGATAAAAGCCCGAATAAAAAAGCCCCACCACGAGGGTAGGGCTTAGTTGATTATACTATTATTACGTTCGGAAATTGGTTTTACATTGCCGCTTTGAAGATATTCTCAACGTCGGTTTGATCGCCTTGAACCGGGTTCGTTGCTGAACAGACGTCTAACAGAGCGTTTTTCGCAAGAAGAGGAATGTCTTCTGCTTTTGCATTGAGCGCAGTTAAGTTCGCAGGAATGTTGATCGACTCAGAGAGTTCGCGGATTTTTGCAATCGCTGCATTGGCCGCGTCCATATCGCTTAAACCTTCAATGTCGATATACATCGCTTTCGCTACATCTTTAAGACGTGCGGCTGCATTTTGTTTATTGAAGTCTAATACGTGCGGTAAAAGCACTGCGTTACACACACCGTGAGGAAGGTCATACATGCCGCCAAGTTGATGCGCCATTGCGTGAACGTAGCCAAGCGATGCGTTATTAAACGCCATGCCTGCTAAGAATTGAGCGTAGGCCATATTGTCGCGTGCTTGCATATTATCGCCATATTCAACCGCGGTTTGTAGGTTGTCGATAATCAGGGTGATCGCTTGAAGTGCGCACGCATCGGTGATGGGCGTTGCCGCTGTTGAGATATACGCTTCAATCGCGTGAGTTAATGCATCCATACCGGTGGCTGCGGTTAAGCCTTTTGGCATACCCTGCATAAGACGTGGGTCGTTTACCGATAAGATCGGCGTTGAGTTTTTATCAACGATCGCCATTTTTACGTGACGCTCTTCATCGGTAATGATGCAGAAACGGGTCATTTCACTTGCAGTTCCTGCAGTTGTGTTGATCGCAACCATTGGAAGTTGAGGGTGTTTGGTTTTATCTAATCCTTCAAATGCGCTGATATCGTCGCCGTTGGTTGCACAAAGTGCGATGCCTTTTGCACAGTCATGAGGCGATCCACCGCCTAAGGAGATAACGAAATCGCAGTTATTCTCTTTAAGGATTTTAAGGCCGTCAGCCACGTTTTTCGTGGTGGGGTTTGGGTGTGTTCCATCATAGATCACAGCTTCGATGCTATCTTTTGCTAATAGATCCACAACGTTTTGCGCCATGCCTGATTTTGCAAGGAATGTATCGGTAACGATTAATCCTTTTTTAAAGCCGTAGCCTTTAAGGGTTGCAAGAGCGTCATCTAAAGCGTTTTCGCCAATGACGTTGACGGGGGGCATAAAGAAAGTACTACTCATAATATCTCCTAAATATAATCGGTGATTATGTAGATAAAGAAATGTATAAATATATAAACATAATTTAATTAATTAATCTTGCGGTGGATCATACTTTTTGATTAAGAAGCCTCCTTTGCGCAATCTATTATCTTTAATATAAAAATATTTTATATTGATTCTTTTGACGGATTAATTTGCTTGATGAGTGGAGCTAATCACCAGTTCTCGCACACAAATCTCTTGGGGCATCTCATAGACAAAAAGAGCCGCTTTCGCTACTTCATAGGGATCCATTGCCGCCCCTTCAGGCAGGCTCTTTTTCCATTTTGTATAACTTTGGCGAATCTTTTCATCGGTAGTGTGGGTTAATAGATCGGTTTCTGCCGCGCCCGGAGAGAGTAGCATCACGCGAATATTGTGGTGCGCGGCCTCCATGCGAAGCGTATCGGTCAATCCATGGACGGCGAATTTGGTCGCACTATAGGCGGCGTGATTTTGATAGATATTAAATCCTGCGGTGGATGAGACATTAATAATGGTGCCGGTTTTTCGCGGGAGCATGCGTTTGAGGGTAATTTGAGAGCCATTTAAGACACCTTTCAGATTCACATCGATCATCTGATCCCATTCCTGCGGGTCTTGATTCCACACCTTTTGCAGTAACATTTGCCCTGCATTATTAATGAGAAGATCGAGCGGGCCGTAGAGCGCTTCGGCTTCATTGAGCGCTTGGGTAAAGGCCTCATAATCGGCAACATCTACAGCGCGGCAAAGCGTATTGGGAAGGTTGAATTTTTCCATCACTTCCACACGGCGACTTAGCAATAAGAGCGGGTAGCCCTTTTCGCTAAAGAGATAGGCCATTTCGCGACCAAAGCCGCTGCTTGCGCCTGTAATCACAACTAAAGGTTTTCCCATCGGATGCCTCCTCGAGCGTCGTAATGATTGAATCAGTTTAGCCTACTTTTAAAATTCCATAGGGGGTATTAAATCAGCGTTTGATTTTGACTAGGTTTATGTTTGAAAAGTGATAAAAGAGTTGAGGGGATGCGAAATTTCGTCTAATCGATTGGAGGTTTTTTTGATAAAGGGCAGTAATTGGCTTACGCTCGAACGGGGAAAAAGCGCAGTTTAGTCAGGCAAAGTAGGGGGTATCAAATCTGCCGGAGAATTGTTTAGATAAAAAGAAGCCCGTGCACAATGTGTCCGGGCGAAATAATGTCAGTTATGTATATCACCATCGTGTGGGGTGGTGACCTCGCTTTAGCTGTTAATGCCCGCAAGCTGAATCAAATCGGCATAGATTCACTATAGTCGCCTTTGAATTTTGTTGTCAAATTGTAGTATCGCGATTTTTACAATTTTGATTAAACTGGCGTTAACTCATTTATCTTAAAGGAGATAAAAGCGCGCAAAATAGAGAAAAGAAGTGTAAAGATCTTTATTTGCTCGCTACGCTTCATCACTTTTGCTGTCGGAATTCGGTGAATTGAGTGCGCCAACTTGGGCATTGGTATGAATAAAGAGCCGTTCGATATGGGCTAATAATTCATGAAGGGGCGTTGTCTCCTTTTTCGTGAGCTCGGTTAAAAACGCCGCAGGATCGCGAAGGGAGGCCTCAGGCGTTGGGGTAAAGAGCAGATTTTCTTTAAAGGAGACACAGAGCGCGCCGGGAATAAATTCATAATTGATGCTCAAATAGCGATCCGCTGCATCGGTAAGCGCTTCGACGACCACCGGCGTTAAAAAGAGTGCGGCCCCTTTTTCATTGGCGGCAAGGGTTCTAAAATGACGATTAAAGCGAATGGATGCCGGTTCGTAATTTGATTGAAGTTTTTTAAACGCCGATTCACGCCGGTTAAGAAAGGAGAGCTGATATTTCACAAAAGGCGAGCGAATCACAATGCCGTAACGATCATGGCGCTGAAATTGAGTGTTGCCGGTTTTTTCATTCTTCTCTTCTAAATAGCGAAGGTGAAAGAGCGAATAATTAAAAGAGAGGGTTTTACCTTGGTAACGGCCTTTGGCATAAAAAGGGAGATCGCGCTGATCGCCGCGGCGAAAGATGCGGTAATACTCGCAGTAGCGTCCAATCAGCTCTTTTGAATTGTATTTCGGAATCTCAAGCGCCTCATCGAGGACTAAATTGGCATCAAAGATTTTTTGCGAATAGAGATCAAGGCGGCATTTACGCAAAATTGCCACCGCTAAAAGCGCGGCCAAAAAGAGGGTGAGCGGTAAAAAAAGAAGGGGGAGTTTACTAATGATGACCAATATAAGCGTGGGAACCATGGCGCTCCCGCCTGCGAGATAGAGTAAGCGATTATCATACTCCGTTCCGCCCCGAATGGTTGAAAAACGCTGGACTGCCGAATGAATGGCCTCATGATTCGGTGACTGAGAAAGCAGCTGATCGGCAGAGCGATACGCTTCGTTGAGCGCGCGATTATGCTGAAAAATATCGCTTAAGCGGGGTAGGGGCATGGTATCTTTTTTCGGACTCGCAAGGTCAAACGGTTAAAAATTGGGCTTATAATCAAATCCCGCTTCGGCGGCATGATCATGAAAGCGGTTCAGACGGACTTTTTTGGTAAAGGTATTATTCACAATTGAATTGGGGAAAATCTCAATCCCACTATTAAAGAGCTCCACATTGCGGTTAAAAATGCGCAACGATGCGGTAATGTTGTCTTGTTGGAGCGTGAATTTATGGATCACATTATTAAAAACCTCGGAGCTTTTGAGCTCAGGATAGGCCTCAGAGACGGCGACTAAGTTTTTAATGAGCGATGAGGTTTGCGTTTGGATCGCTTTGAGCTGATTGGTGTCGATATCATTTTCGCTAATGCATGAAATGGCAGCGCGAAGTTCCGTTACGCCTTTTAATACCGAGCCTTCATGCTCTTTAAAGGATTCTGCTAGGCGCTCAATTTCGGGAAACAGTTGATTTTTATTGCGTTCTTCCGTCACTACATCGGCCCACGCACGCACGGTCGCGTTATAACGATTGATAATGCCGTTATGAATTTTGATGACGCTAATAATTAAAATCGCAATGACACCTAACACAATTGCCGCACTCATGGGCTCTCCTTATTAATGATTGAGATTCATTACTCCCATCATAGCGAAAAAATCAGGCGTTCGCAGGGAAAAAACCTTGCCATTTTGCGCGATTTTTTTAGGTAGCCGCATTTTTATTTTTCACACAAGATTTTGCGGGCAAAAAAAGCCACGCGACCCTGTTTAGGAATCTCGTGGCTTTTTAATGAATGTGTTAATTGAGGGTTTGAACGACGGCTATATATAAAAGCTTATATATAGAGAAGCTATTTCGATTCCGTCTCAAGGTCGACTTTATAGGTTAACGTTACGCTCGACTCTGCCGGAATTTCAATATTCCAGGTGGCCGATGTGCCTACTTTTTGCGAGGGTTCATGTGAAACCGAGAGTAAACGCCAGCCTTTCATGCCAAATTGTTCGGTATATTTCGCCACAACGGGGACCTTTTTCGCATTTTTGAAGATCGCTTGATGGGACGATTGAGTGCGGGTTTTAGTGATGCGCTCAAACTGGGTCACACTTTCAGAAACGGATACATCAAACGCGTTACCGGTATTGACCTCGAAGGTTTCATTGGCCGCCACATGGGGGACTCGATTTTCACCAATAAAAAGTGCCTCACCATTGTCACGCTCTTGATAGACGCGGAACACCCCTTGCGGAAG
>JAAZCI010000144.1 GCA_012513365.1 Lysobacteraceae bacterium | reverse complement strand
TCATTCAGCTCTTTTCCCATTCGGCGGGAGCCTCTGGCATGGTCGGCGGGCAGATGATGGATTTGGAAGGTGAAGAGCGTAAAATCACCTCCGATGAGCTCGTTGCGATCCACCGTTTAAAAACTGGTAAACTAATTAAAGCCTCGATTCTTGCGGGTGCGATTGCCGGTAATGCCGATGAGAAAACCCTCATGCACTTAACGGAATTTGCCGATAATATTGGCCTTGCCTTCCAGGTGAAAGATGACATTTTAGATGAATTGATTGATAAAGCGTTCGATAATTTGAATGCGCTCGGCGAGAAAAACGCGCCGCTTCTCAATCTCACCGCCTATGTGGTCAAACGTAATTATTAAGGCAGACTATGGACAGATATCATTATTTAGACCAGATCGACACTCCTCAGGATCTTAAGAAATTAACTGTCAAAGAACTTAAAACGCTCACGGAAGAATTACGTCAATTTTTGATCGATAGCGTCTTAGCGAGCGGCGGACATTTTGCTTCTGGCTTGGGCGTTATTGAATTAACGGTCGCGCTGCACTATGTCTTTAATTCGCCGGCAGATCCGATTATTTGGGACGTAGGCCATCAAGCTTATCCTCATAAAATCCTCACCGAGCGTAAAAATAGAATTAATACCATCCGGAAAAAGGGTGGCCTTGGCCCCTTCCCCTCTCCGTTTGAAAGCCCCTACGATGCCTTTGGTGTGGGTCATTCGTCTACGTCCATTAGTGCCGCCCTTGGAATGGCAATTGCCGCGCATGAGCTTGGGCATGAAGAAAAGCAGATTATTGCCGTCATTGGCGATGGTGCACTCACCGCCGGGCAAGCCTTCGAAGCGCTCAATCACGCCGGCGACCTTAAAGCGAATATGCTGGTTATTTTAAACGATAACAATATGTCGATTTCGCCAAACGTTGGTGCACTCAACAGCATGTTAACGCGAACCCTTTCCAATCCGCTACTGCAATCGGTGCGTACTGAAGGGGCAAAAATCCTTAAAAATCTACCCTTTAGTAGCGCGGCAAACATTGCCCGTAAAACGGAAGAACATCTCAAAGCCTTTGTGGAAAATGAGAGCACCATCTTTGAACAATTTGGGTTTCAATATTTTGGGCGCATTGACGGGCATGATCTTGAAACGCTCGTCAGCACCCTTCAAAACCTTCGTCATAAAAAAGGGCCTAAATTCCTTCACATTACGACGAAAAAAGGAAAAGGCTATAAGATCGCCGAAGATGAGCCGGTGACCTATCATGCAGTATCCGGTAAAAAACCGAGTGTTTCTACAGAATCAAAAGATACGCCAAAACCGATCGATCACGCGAAAAATTATACTCACGTTTTCTCAGATTGGCTCTGCCATATGGGTGAGCGTGAAGCGGATCTTGCAGCGATCACCCCGGCGATGTGTGAAGGGTCAGGCCTCACAGAATTTAGTAAGCGCTTTCCCAATCGATATTTTGATGCCGCCATTGCCGGACAGCATGCGGTAACGCTCGGGGCGGGAATGGCGATTCAAGGGCTGCGCCCCGTGGTTGCGATCTACTCTACATTTTTACAACGAGCGTATGATCAGCTCATTCATGATGTGGCGATTCAAAATCTTCCCGTGGTGTTTGCCGTCGATCGTGCGGGCATTGTCGGCCCCGATGGCGCAACTCATGCCGGTACCTTTGATATGGCATACGTGCGCTGCATTCCCAATATGATGATTATGGCACCGAGCAGTGAGAAAGAGTGTTACCAAATGCTCACCACCGCCTTTTATGCCAACGCACCTGCCATGGTTCGTTATCCTCGCGGGAAAGGCATTGGCGCGGAGTATGATCCCAATGACTTCTCGACGCTCCCCATCGGGAAAGCCAATGTAATTCATGAACGCTCAAATATTCTTGTGATCGGCGTTGGAGCAATGCTTCCCCTTGCCACAGAGATTGCCGAGCATTTTAATGGATCACTGGTTGATCTTCGCTTTGTTAAACCGCTTGATTATGACACGTTAACGCGCATGGCTCGTGAGCATGATCTCATCATTACCATTGAAGATGGCTCCATTGCGGGAGGCGCGGGGTCGGCGATTAGCGAACTTCTCAATGAAGCGCGAATCTATAAACCGATAAAACATTTTGGCATTAGCGACCACTTCCCTGAGCATGGCGAGCGCGAAGAGATTCTCCACGATTACGGCCTCCATAAAGCGGGTCTCGTAGAAGAGATCGATCAGATCATTGCCGAATTATCACCTTCTAAATAAGCCTCTCTAAATAAATTCCGCTAAGTAAAAATTCTAGCAATAAAAAGCCACTCGCGCGATCATCGGGAGTGGCTTTTTATTTAAATCTCTTATTTAAAACTTATTTCTAAATTTACGACCTATTAAAGCGATGCAAGCACTTCATTTTGTTTGGCAATAATGTCGCGAATCCCTTTATCCGCAAGCCCTAAGAGCGCGGTCAATTCATCATATTTAAACTCGTTGAGCTCCGCCGTTGCTTGGATTTCGATAAATCCGCCATTACTATTCATCACAACGTTCATATCCGTATCCGCTGCGCTATCTTCTGGGTAATCAAGATCAAGTACTGGAACGCCTTGATAGACACCGACCGATACCGCTGCAATTTGGCTTTTAAGCGGATTTTCAGGCAGAGCGCCGTTTTTAACGAGTGTATTTAATGCCATCGCAAGAGCAATATAACTGCCGGAAATCGCCGCTGTACGCGTACCGCCATCGGCCTGCAATACATCACAGTCAAGCGTAATGGTGCGCTCGCCTAACCCTTCCAAATTAACCGCCGCACGCAGTGAACGGCCGATCAGACGCTGAATCTCTTGGGTGCGCCCGCTCTGTTTACCGCGCGCCGCTTCACGATTGGAACGGCTATGAGTTGAACGGGGCAACATGCCATATTCCGCCGTAATCCAGCCCGATCCCTGCCCGCGTAAAAAAGGAGGCACACGCTCTTCAACCGATGCCGTACAGAGCACTTTGGTATTCCCAAAACAGCTCAATACCGAGCCTTCGGCATGCATTGTGAAATTAGGAATAAATTCTAATGACCGCATTTCATCGGCGTTACGTCCTGATGGTCTCATAGTGTCTCTCTCTTTTTTGAAATAAATGAAGCGATAATAATGTAATGCCTCCGCGCGCGATGCTCACTAAGAGCCGGACGGAGGGCAAATCTCTACTCTATTATGAGCGAAATATCGCGGGAATCAATTCCGATATTGAATCGATGATTGTTAGGGGGGATTCTGTTTTAAGTTGCGCAGGCGTATGAACGCCGTAAGAGACGCCGATCGAATCCATCTCGATGGTGCGCGCCATTTTAAGATCAAAGGTAGTATCACCGATCATGACCGCCTCACTCACATCAAGCTGAAGTTCATCTAAAATCTCTTCGAGCATTAATGGAGAAGGTTTTGACGCCGTTTCATCGCCGGTACGGGTAGTGATAAAAAGATCATGAAAATGTGGATTACGCTTAAAAACCGTATTTAGGCCACGGCGGGATTTCCCTGTGGCAACGGCTAATTTTAAGCCTTCCTGATGGAGCATCTTAAGCACATCGAGCGCGCCATCAAATAGCGTCTCTTTATGTTGATTCGCAAGCGAGATCTCCACAAAAGTATCGACCATTTTTTGGTATGTCTTTGCATCACGCTCAGGATAGAGAATGGGAAATATTGTAGATAAATTTAACCCCACTAGCTTCAAGATTGCCTCGTCGCTTGGTGGGGTCAAATTAAGAATTTCAGTTGCGTCTTGCATATTACTGACGATGGTGGAACTTGAATCATTCAAGGTGCCATCCCAGTCAAAAATAACGCATTTATAGTGAGTCATCCTATTAAAATATCCTAATTTTAAATATGATGGTTGCTCTATTCTTTAGAAGGATCGCTTACTTTCCGCGGTAAACAATACGACCTTTTGTGAGGTCATAGGGTGTTAACTCAACTTTTACGCGGTCACCGGTTAAAATACGGATGTAGTTTTTACGCATTTTACCAGAGATATGAGCTGTAATAACATGGCCGTTATCGAGTTCTACTCTAAAACTTGTGTAAGGAAGTGTTTCAACAACCGTTCCTTCCATTTCGATATGATCTTCTTTTGACATATATCCTTCTATCTTTTGTTCTAAAATTAAATGGTCGGGACAGCAGGATTTGAACCTGCGACCCCTTGCACCCCATGCAAGTGCGCTACCAGACTGCGCCATGCCCCGCCAAAAAATCGATGTTAAGTATAACCCACTACTTATTAATTTGCAACTCAGGAATATATTCTTCACCTGCCTCTTTTACAAGACCTCCTCCGAGCGCCGCATAAAGCGCGATGCCATTAAGGATTTTCTGATGATAGGTGGTTAGAAGCGCTTGGCGGGCACTAAAGAGGCTTCGCTGTGCGTCTAACACATCAAGGTAGTTGGCAATTCCATTATTATAGAGGGTCTCTGCAAGATTTAACTGTTCGGCAGTGGTATTGACTAAGTTTTTCTGTGCGAGAAGCTGTTTTTCAAGCGGTTTAAGTGAAACAAGCCCATCAGCTACTTCTCTAAAAGCCGTTTGAATCGTTTTCTCATAATTGACCACGGCACTATTTTGACGAACGTATGCTAAATCGAGATTCGATTGGATTTTCCCCCAATTGAAAATCGGCATCGTCAGTGATGGGGTAAAATTCCAACCACTTGTCGCCGATGAGAAAAGATCATCAAAGTGTTGTGAGCTTGATCCCACCGTCGCAGTGAGTGAAATGCTCGGGAAGAATGCAGCGCGCGCGGCACCAATATTGGCATTTGCGGCACGGAGCTGATATTCAGCCGCCATCACATCTGGGCGAAGCAATAATACCTCCGAAGGAAGACCTGCAGGCACACCGATTAAGAACGAATCACGCACCGATAACCCTTTAGGAAGATTGGTCGCTTTCACACCGACTAATTCATACAGCGCATTATTTGCAACCGCTAAACTACGCTCATAGACCGCAACTTGAACGTTTGCTGAATGCACCTGACCGAGCGATTGGGCAAGATCAAGATTATTGGCAATTCCCGCCTCAACCTGTTGTTTCACTAGATTATAAGACGCTTGGTTTGAACGGAGTGTGTTGCGTGCGAGCGCTAATTGCTCTTCGGCTAACACTTGTTCCGCATAGCTACGGGCGATCTGTGAAATAAGGGCGATCTGCGCTGCTTTTTGCCCCTCATAGGTGGCTAAATAGGTATTGAGCTGTGCATCAGTCATCGATTTTACTCGACCGAAGAAATCAAGCTCAAATTGGCTGATCCCCGCGTTAACACTGTAGGCCTGTGAAATGTTTGACGCACCACTATTCGGCGTACCATCTGGATACGTTCCCGATTTTGAACGAGATTTCGCACCACTGGCATTAATCCCCGGTAAGCGCTCACTCTTTTGAATGCCATAGGCTAAGCGCGCGGCTTCCGTATTAAGGAGTGCCGTTTTTAGATCGCGGTTATTATCGAGTGCAAGCTCAATGTAACGATGAAGACGCGGATCTTTAAAATACTCTTTCCAACCGATCTGATAGGCCATCTTTTGCGCTTGCTTTTCCATCGCCTCAGCCGCTGGAAACTGATCATCCACAGGCATGCCTGGACGCTCATATTCAGGGGCTAATGAACAGGCCGCTAAGACTAAAGGGGTTCCCATGTACAGTAGTAATTTCTTCATAGCGTATTAATTATTCTCCATCGTTCCGCAAGCAGTGTCTAAACCTCTCAGAGAGTCGGTTTTTCTGAGAAATTGCGCTCAATTCAGCGCGTTTTGTAAACGTAATATTATAACGATTGACAACCTAGTTGTCATCTTTTTCTTCACAACTTTACTATTAATATCATCTAATTTAAGCTCATCTTATCAATAATCTAATGATCGCTCCAACCTATTTCAGCGAGAAACGAGGGCTTTTTCAAGTCAGTTTTGGATAAATGTAAAAATTCAATAAAATTTTCGAAAAAAAGGGGCCGATTTGCTATAATCCCCCTTTGATAAACTCTCAATACAGAAGGGGCTATTCAATATGAATCAGTATCAAGCCAACAAAATCTTAATTGTTCACAGCAACCATCAAGAGGGTCAAAAAATTGCACGGGTTTTGCGCAATTTAAACTACTTCTCTGAAGTGTTGCAAATCAATCGCGTGGAGGCCGATGCGGCAACGCTTCCTAAAGGCATTATCACCGATAATCCTGACGCCATTCGCGAACTCTTTGCTACTGAAAAAATTACCGTCCCTCCCACCTTTAACATCGCGTCTCTCGACATCTCAAGCGATGACACTCAAGCCTCTCTTGAAACATTCCTCAAAAATGATGCAAAAGCTGACGCCGTTTGGACGCTCGAAAATGTGGTCGATTTCAACATCAACGACATTCGCGAACAAGTGGGCGATGAAGAGGTTATTTTAGGGCTTTCTGGCGGCGTTGACTCATCGGTGGTAGCAGCGCTCATTCATAAAGCGATCGGCAAGCAACTGACCTGTGTCTTTGTTGATACCGGCCTCCTTCGCTTAAATGAAGGTGATATCGTCATGGAAACCTTTGCGAAAAACATGGGGATTCATATTATCCGTGTCGACGCTGAAGCGCGCTTCTTAGAGGCCCTTGCTGGGGAATCCAATCCTGAGAATAAACGTAAAATTATTGGTGAGCTGTTCATCCGTATTTTCGAAGAGGAATCCCGTAAACTTCCAAGCGCTAAATGGCTTGCACAAGGCACGATCTATCCGGACATTTTAGAATCGCTCAATACAAAAGATGGGGTTGCTGTAAAATCACATCATAACGTTGGCGGTCTTCCTGAAGAGATGGATCTCCAATTATTAGAGCCATTAAAATCCCTCTTTAAACATGAAGTACGTGAACTCGGTGTTCATTTAGGGCTTCCTAAAGAGATGGTGTATCGCCACCCCTTCCCAGGACCAGGCCTTGGCGTTCGTATCGTTGGCGAAATTAAAAAAGAATACGCCGACATTTTACGTTTAGCGGATGATATCTTTATCCAAAATCTTCGTAAAGCGGGACTTTATGATAAAGTCTCACAAGCGTTTGCAGTATTTATCCCGGTAAAATCCGTGGGCGTTGTGGATAATAAACGCGTTTACGCACACGTTATCGGCCTTCGCGCCATTGAAACCGTAGACTTTATGACGGCGCGCGCAGCTCATCTGCCCTATGACTTTATTGAAGCGGTTTCAAATGAAATTATTGCAAAAGTCGACGGGGTATCTCGCGTTGTATATGATATTTCGAACAAACCGCCTGCAACAATTGAGTGGGAATAATTTTCCGTGTATTATGGAAGCTTAAGTTTGAAATAGGAGAAAACGTAATGCGGGTAATTTTACTAGGAGCGCCAGGATCAGGTAAGGGCACTCAAGCAGAAAACATTGTAAACAAATATGGGATCACCCATCTATCAACCGGTGATATGCTTCGTTCAGAAGTTGCGGCAGGTACGCCACTTGGGTTAGAAGCGAAAAAAATCATGGATGATGGCCAATTAGTTTCTGATGAGATTGTCTTAGGCATGATCAAAAACCAAATTGAAAAGGCAGAAAATGGCTTCCTACTCGATGGTTTCCCTAGAAATATTAATCAAGCGCAAGCGCTCGATGAGTTGCTTGAAGAAATTGGCGAGCCAATCCAAAAAGTAATCTATTTCGATGTACCTTTCGAAGTGATCAAAGAGCGTCTACTATCGCGTGGACGTTCAGATGACACCGAAGAGACCATTAAAAAACGTCGTAAAGTGTTTGAAGATGAAACCTTCCCTCTTGTTGACCACTATACGCGTCAAGGCAAGCTTCAAACCGTTGAAGGAGTGGGCGACATCGCAGAGATTGGTAAAACCATCATTGACGTATTAGCACCGCTTGCGGACTAATTGTTTGATACTTGATATCTATCGGTTTGCTGATCACTTAAATATTCAAAATTAAGCAAATAACGTATCATAAAGGCTACTCCTCCTCTGGGCGAGTAGCTTTTTTCTGTCTAGCAATTTTATTAATGAACGGCGCTGTGCGCTATCATTTCAGATGATTTAGAGATTTTATATGAATAACAAACGACTATTCGCCATCGTAGGATCGGTACTCTTTGCCGGGCTTTCGGTCTATTATGCAACGCCCGTCTTCGCGCCACAGATTGAAGAGCCGGCACGCACCCCTTTTTGGGAAGTGACTGTTGAACCCAACCTCAATAGCCCCACCGTCTTTAATACGACGCTCAACAAAAGCACCATTAAAGATGCGATCCGTACCTTTGGCAATCGTCTAAGCCTCTCCATCTTTGAAGAGAAAGGGAAACTGACCTTAGAGGGCTATTTTAGAGAGACGCTTGCAGGCGGATTATCTGGCCGCGTCGCCTTCACCCCTGAAAAGGATGAGGCGCTTTTTAGAGAGCTTATTAGCAATCTCGAACCTCATAAACGCTCAACCTCTGAGCGCACAATCTATGATCTTCCTAAAGAGATGCAAGCGAAAGTCGAGCATCTTAAAGTCACAAGTCTTGCCTTTATTCCCCTTGCGGTTCAAGTAAAAGAGGAAGATATCCTCCGGAATTTCGGACCTACCGATTATATCTTCGATGATAAACGGAACTCCATTACCCATTATCTCTACCCAGCAATCGGCGTCGATGCTACATTAGATCGTAGCGGAAGCAAAGCATCTTATATTCAATATAGCCCGCTAGAGAGCTATCACGAGCGGATTATTGAGCCGCTATTACAAAATAAATCGATTATTAAACGTGAAGTCAAAAGAGATAAAACTGACAGCGCTGAGAGTTTTGAGAGTGCGCAGTAGTCTAATGACTTTGACTTAATCACTTAAGCATTCTTCGTTGAATCCCTCATTTATATAGCCTCACCTTTAAACGTGGGGCTTTTTCTGCCTGTCCTTCCCCTGCTTCCCTTACTCTTCCAGTCTTTCCCTTTCCCCCAGACAAAGAAAAAGCCTCTAGCTGCGTTAGCTAGAGGCTTCGTATTAAGCCCTGGAGATGACCTACTCTCACATGGAACATGTCCACACTACCATCGGCGCTGATACGTTTCACTGCTGAGTTCGGGATGGGATCAGGTGGTAC
>JAAZCI010000143.1 GCA_012513365.1 Lysobacteraceae bacterium | reverse complement strand
TAACGATCTTCCGGCACTAACACGGTATTTTCATCGCCATCAATCACGATCGTTTCGAGCACCAATTCTCCGCCCGGTTTTAACGTCGCTTTGAGATCATAAAAATGATCCATCGGCGAGCGACGATGATAGAGAACGCCCATGGAAAAGGTGACATCAAAGGTTTCACTATCTTCTGGCAGATCTTCAAGGGTGAGTGGCAATTGCCAAATCGGCGCCTCAGGAAGATAAGTTTTTGCCGCTAAAAATTGATAGAGAAAGAGCCAATTTGGATCAATCCCCACAACGCGCGCTGCCCCTGCGCCAAGCATACGGTAGCCGTAATAACCATTTCCCGATCCCACATCGAGCACGCTCTTTTGCGTCAAATCGATATGCGGTGCAACCCGTGCCCACTTAAAGTCCGAACGCCATTCTGTATCAATGTGCACGCCGGCAAAGGTAAACGGGCCTTTACGCCACGGCATTAAACGCTTTAACGCATCTTTAAGGGCAATCTCATCGGTCTCACCCACAAGTTTAAACGCCTCTTTTAGCTCAACCTCGAGCTCATTTATCTCTGGCAGATCGAGAACGGCATGCTCCCAACGCGGGCTATCGCCATGCTTTTTCGCTAAAATCGGGGCTAAAACGGGTTCTAATGAACGAATAAAAGCGCGGAGATGGGTCTCATCTAAACCGCGCGTTAAATTTTCATAACTAATCATGATTAATCTATTATGTTGAACTTTATAAAATTAAGCGATCGCTAAAATTGAGCCAAAATTAAGGGTTCGGCTCCAGAGATATACCTTACTAAATCCCGCTGCAAGCAGGCGTTCACGATGTTCGCTAAAGGTGTTAATCTTCATCACATCCACAAGCGAGTCGCGTTTTTGTGCAATCTCAAGCTCGGAGTAGCCATTTGCCCGCTTAAACTCTAGATGAAGCGCATTGATAAACTCATGCTCTTCGGGGTCTTCAAGGCGTAACTTTTCCGATAAAAAGAGCGCGCCGCCGGAATTTAATCCTTTGCGGAGCTTGGTTAGGAGTGCTAACCGTTTCTCGGGCGGAATAAATTGCAAGGTGAAATTCATCGTCATAAGAGAAGCATTTTCATACTCAAAGTCGGTGATATCTGCCTCAACCACCTCGATTGGAAGCAGGGATTCCACCATCATCTCTTGCGCTTTAAAATACTCTTTCGATTTTTCCACCATCGCCGCTGAACTATCGAGCGCGATCACCCGGCAATTGGCCTTATTGACCGCTGCACGAAGCACCATCGACACCGCGCCAAGTGAGCTTCCCAAATCATACAGATGGCTATTTTCGGTGGCAAAATAGGGCGCGAGATGGCCGATATTTTCCACAATGGTGGTATAGCCCGGCACCGAGCGACGAATCATATCGGGAAAAACGCTCACCACTTCTTCATTAAAGGAGAATTTCCCTTTTTCACGGCGAACGGAAAAGAGATCGTCTTTTTTACAATCTAAAAATAGTGAATTCATGATGCGCGATTAATCTCTTCTAACCGCTCAAGGTAACGCTCGTGACGCTCCCGCTCGGTGAGAAGTTTACGATTTTTCTGACGTTTTAAAAACTCATACATCGCATTGGCGCTCTCGTTGTTTTTCGCCGCAATCTCAAGCTGACGTTCACGAAGACGCATCTGCCAATCCGCTTCAACGCCATCGGTTGACTTAATCGGATTAAACCCTTTCGGGGGCGCCGTCATAATGGTGTCATCTTCCTCCACAATAGTGCTACTGTGAGAGAAGTTATCCGCTTCAAAAGCCTCGATTTCAGCTTTCGCCCCTGCAAGATCGGCCTCACTTAAAGGAAGCTCGGGAAGATCGTTATCGTGATAGAGTTCATCCATGAGATCTTCATCGTGAAGCGCCTCGACATCCTCCCCCCCACTTTCAAGTAAGTTGCTAGGCGCATGCTTACTAAAGAGCGGTTTTTTCACCGAGCTTTCAAGCTCCGTTAAATCTTTTTTAAGATGGGAAGTAGCCGCATCGAGCGGATTTTTAACGGTGTTTAAGCCATCGTTTAACTGCGATTTCATGCCGCTAACAGCCGATTCGGTATCCGATTTCAAACTGGTGAGCTCTTTTTGCAGCGATTTCATACTCTCGCTATTTTTAAGCTCATTGAGCGACTCTTTCACCTCATCAACGTGAAGCTCCCGCTCAAGTTCTGAACGAATATTATCGGTGTAGTTTTTCACCTTCCCGATAAATCGACCTACACTGCGCACTGCTTCTGGCATTTTTTGGGGCCCGATCACAATCAAGGCCACCACAAAAATGATCAGCAGCTCAAACGAACTAATGCCAAACATATTCTATTTTTTGATCCCGTTATTTGATTAAAACGCCAAAACGATTACGCGTTGTGCTCGTCTTTTTTCTCTGCGTGTTCGTTAACAACGGTGTCATCTAATTCAGATTTTTTCTGTGCGATTTTTGCTTGTTCCGCTTCTTTTTCGCCTTCGCCGACCGCTTCTTTAAAGCCTTTTACTGCCGAACCTAAGTCTTTACCCATATTGCGGAGTTTTGAGGTACCAAAGACTAAAACCACCACTAATAAAACGATTAACCAATGCCAAATACTTAATGCACCCATGCTTCTGTTTCCTTTATTTGCAAATCTAACAAACATTTCATGAAAATTGCCTATATCATACCTTATCTCGCGCCGTTCGTCTGCACTTTTCTCCCGCGAAACCCTCGCGAAATATTCACAAAATCGTGACAAAATACGATGCGATCGTACTCTTTTATCAGGCGAGTATGACCTTTTTGTGACCTAAGTTTAGCAAGCTTTGTCCATTTTTTGGCGCTCCGGGTAAACGCTTTCCCCCCTATCACGGAAAACGCCCTTTAATTAAAATGGTTTTTTGCGTGGAAAACTTTCCTTTTTCGGTCGATCTCTTCTGATATTTTCTCTACTTTCACCTATAATATTGGAGTATTTGATTTTAATTAAGAAGGATTTCATTTAAATGAACACGCCAAAACCCTTGGTTCTCTGTATCTTAGATGGTTGGGGTTTCCGTAAGGAAACGGAAAATAATGCAATTGCGGCGGCGAATACGCCCAATTGGGATCGTTTTTTAGAAATCGGTGCGACCACCTTAATCAATACCTCTGGTGAGTTTGTCGGCCTCCCCGATGGTCAGATGGGTAACTCTGAAGTTGGGCATATGAATATCGGCGCGGGACGCGTGGTATATCAAGATTTCACCCGCATCACCCAAGAGATTGAAACCGGCGAATTTGGCCGAAATCCTGTGATCAATAGTGCATTTAGCGACATCAAAGAGGAAGGCAAAGCCCTTCACGTCTTTGGTCTTTTATCCCCCGGTGGCGTTCACTCTGATGAAGCGCACATCTTCGCGCTCATTAAACAAGCGGTAGAAAAAGGGGTGGAAGAGATCTATCTTCACGCTTTCTTAGATGGCCGCGATATGCCTCCACGTTCAGCGAAAGCCTCGCTCGAAAAAGCCGACGCACTCTTTAAATCTTTAGGCAAAGGCCGCGTTGCCACCATGATCGGTCGCTACTTTGCGATGGACCGTGATAAACGTTGGGATCGCGTGGAAAAAGCGTACAATCTCATTAGCCAAGGCCTTGGGGAATATCATGCAGAGAGCACACTTGAAGGGCTTGAAGCGGCATATGAGCGTGGCGAAAACGATGAGTTTGTTGAACCAACCATGATCGGTGAAAAAGTAAAAATCAATCATGGCGATGCCGTGGTGTTTATGAACTTCCGCGCCGACCGTGCTCGCGAAATCACCTACCCCTTTACTGAAGATGATTTTGAAGGCTTTACGCCAAAATATCGCCCAAAACTCTCTCATTACATCACCCTGACTCAATATCAAGAAGGGCTCAATGTTGAGATTGCTTATCCTCCCGTTGAGATTAAAAACGGTTTAGGGGAAGTGCTCGCTCATGAAGGCTTAGCGCAACTTCGCATTGCTGAAACGGAAAAATATCCGCATGTGACCTTCTTCTTTAATGGCGGTGAAGAGAAAGTTTTCCCCAATGAAGAGCGGATTTTAGTGAACTCTCCAAAAGTGGCAACCTACGATCTTCAGCCTGAAATGAGTGCACCGGAGGTGACTGAAAAGCTTGTTGAAGCGATTCATTCGGGTAAATTTGATGTAATTATCTGTAACTACGCCAATCCTGATATGGTCGGCCATACCGGCGTATTTGACGCGATCGTGAAAGCGGTAGAAGCGGTCGATAGCGGCATTGGTAAAGTGTATGAAGCGGTGAAAGCGATGGGCGGTGAAATGCTCGTTACGGCAGACCACGGTAATGCGGAAAAAACGTGGGATCCTGCAACGGAGCAACCTCACACAGCGCATACCACAGGCCCGGTTCCCTTAATCTATCTTGGCCGTAAAGCCACCCTTTCGCCCGATGGTTCGCTCTGCGATCTATCACCGACGATTTTAAGTCTCATCGGGGTAAAACAGCCCTCTGAGATGACTGGGAAAAACCTAGTGAATTTTCAATAATTAAGATGGGAGTCTGATACGCGCCGCAACACTTACTAACCAGGCCGTATCAGACCCTGCAACACAAAAGAGGATACAACGATGAAATTCAAACGTCTCTGGCTCGCCCTATTTTTAACCGGACAGCTCACACTCGGACTCGCCCAAGGCTCCCCCCTTGCAGACGAGACTCCGCAGAGCGATATTAGTGATGCTCCGATCACCGTTCCGGCGATGCCAAGTGCTTCGTCGCACGATCCTCTTCCCATTGACGATGTGCGTCTTTTTATTGAAATTTTAGAACAACTCAAAGAAAATTACGTCGACCCAATTAGCGATAAAGACCTCATGACAAACGCCATTAAAGGGATGCTCTCAGGGCTTGATCCACACTCGACGTTTTATACTCAAGATGAATATGAGTCCGCCAAAGAGAGCACTTCTGGTGAATTTGCCGGCCTTGGGATTGAAGTCACTGCCGATCGTGGATTTATCAAAGTGATCTCTCCAATTGATGGCAGTCCGGCGGAAAAAGCGGGGCTTAAACCGGGCGATAATATTATTCAGATCGACGACATTGCCGTTCAAACCATCGATACCGATAAAGCGATTAAAATGCTGCGCGGCGATGTGGGCACGACGGTTACCATTAAAGTGCTTCGTGATCAATCAAACACGCCGCTCACCTTTGAGATTATCCGCGATGTGATCAAAACGAAAAGCGTGCAGTATGAAACGCTCAACGAATCGATCGCCTATGTGCGCCTCAGCCAATTCCAAGAAGGCAGCACCAAAGAGGTGGAAAGCGCCATCAAAGAGATGCAAACCCATGCGATTGCCAAAAAAGGGGCGATTAAAGGGATGATTCTTGATCTGCGTAATAACCCCGGCGGACTTCTTGATGAAGCGGTATCGCTCTCAGATCTCTTCATTCAAAATGGACTGATTGTCTACACCAAAGGCCGCGCCGAACATGCGCAAGAATCCTTTAGCGCTACCAAAGGCGATCTTCTTGCCGGTGCGCCGATTATTGTGCTGATTAACTCAGGTTCAGCGTCCGCTTCCGAGATCGTTGCAGGCGCCCTTCAAGACCAAAAACGTGCGTTAGTCGTTGGTGAAAAGAGCTTTGGAAAAGGCTCAGTGCAGACAGTGATCGATCTTGCCGACGGTCAAGGGTTAAAATATACCTCTGCGCGCTATTACACGCCCAACGGCACCTCCATTCAAACCACCGGGATTATCCCCGATGTGATGGTGGCGCCGGTGAATGTAGAGCTGCAAACGCAACTCTTATCGATCCGCGAGCAAGACATTAAAGGCCATCTTGAAAACGAAAATGGCAACGCGCCTGCTGAAATTCACTACATCGATAACAGCAAACATGCGGAAACGGATTACTACCTCTACGAGGCGCTCAATATTTTACAAGCGCTGATGGTGACCAAAGAAAATCAGCTGATCTAAACGCAACAAACACACGAAGAACAGACCTGTAGATTTCTACATTCAACGTCAGATTCCCCGCTCGGTGCGGGGATTTTGATTTAAGGATAATTTATGGACGATATTATCATTCAAGGGGCTCGCACCCACAATCTTAAAAACATCAACCTCACCCTGCCACGCAATAAACTGATCGTGATTACCGGGCTTTCGGGATCGGGCAAATCGTCGCTCGCCTTTGATACGCTCTACGCCGAAGGGCAGCGCCGTTATGTGGAATCGCTCTCGGCTTACGCGCGCCAATTCCTCTCGATGATGGATAAACCCGATGTTGATCACATCGCCGGATTATCGCCCGCAATCTCCATTGAGCAAAAATCCACCTCCCATAACCCGCGCTCAACGGTAGGTACGGTTACTGAAATTTACGACTATCTTCGCCTCCTTTTTGCGCGGATCGGTACGCCCCATTGCCCAACCCATAAACTCCCGCTCAACGCCCAAACCATCACCCAGATGGTGGATATGACGCTCGAGCTTTCGGATGAAAAACGACTCATGCTCATTTCGCCCATTATTCGAAATCGAAAAGGTGAGCACGCGAAACTCTTCGATGAGCTCAAAGCGCAAGGATTTTTGCGAGTGCGCATTGATGGTGAAGTCTATGAGATTGACCAAATTCCCGCGATCAATCCCAAACAAAATCACACCGTTGATGTGGTGGTTGACCGCTTCCGTGTTCGCCCCGATCTTGCGCTACGTCTGGCGGAATCGCTTGAAATTGCGCTCGATCTTTCCGATGGGCTGGCGCAAATTGTCGATATGCAAAGCGGTGAAACGGAGCTCAGTTTTTCCGCCAATTACGCCTGTCCTGAATGCGGATTTTCCATTCCAGAGCTCGAGCCGCGCCTCTTCTCGTTTAATAATCCTGCCGGTGCTTGCCCAAGTTGTGAAGGCTTAGGCGTGAGCCAATTTTTCGACCCGGATAAAGTGATCACCTCGCGCTCGCTTCCCCTTTCTGATGGGGCCATTCGTGGTTGGGATAAAAATTCCGCCTACTATTTTGCCATGCTCCAATCCCTTGCGGCGCACTATCAATTTAATATCGATACACCCTTTGAGGAATTACCGAAAAAGATCCAAGAGATCGTGCTTTACGGCAGTGGCAACGAGGAGATCGAATTTCATTATGTGACCAATCAAGGTAAACGTTCCATTCGCATTCATGAATTTGAGGGGATTTTACCCAATCTTGAGCGCCGGTATCATGAGACTGATTCGCAGGTGGTGCGTGAAAACCTCACCCGATTTTTAGCAACGCGCCCTTGCCCGAAATGTCACGGGAGCCGATTAGGGGAAGCTGCGCAAAATATTTTGATCGCCAATAAAGCGATCCATCAAATCACTGCTCTTCCCATCGATGAAGCGCTCGACTGGGCTAAAACTGTCGAGCTCAAAGGGGCGAAAGCGGAAATTGCCGATAAGATCTTTAAAGAGATCGTCGAACGCCTTGGGTTTTTAGTCAATGTGGGGCTCGATTATCTCAATCTCTCCCGTTCGGCAGAAACCCTCTCAGGCGGTGAAGCGCAGCGGATTCGTCTTGCCTCTCAAATTGGTGCGGGACTGGTGGGCGTTCTCTATGTACTCGATGAGCCGTCGATCGGCCTTCATCAGCGCGATAATGATCGCCTCTTAAAAACGCTTATTCACCTCCGCGATCTTGGTAATACCGTCATTGTGGTGGAGCACGATGAAGATGCCATTAACGCCGCGGACTATATCGTCGATATTGGCCCTGGTGCAGGGGTTCACGGCGGGAATATTGTTGCGGAAGGCACCCCACTTCAAATCAAAAAAAATAAATATTCTCTCACCGGTGCTTATCTCTCAGGGCGTAAAAAAATTGAGGTGCCCACAGAGCGCACCGCACCCGATCCTGAGCGTTTTTTAGAACTTGTGGGCGCAACCGGCAACAACCTTAAAAATGTCACCGCAAAATTCCCGCTCGGACTCTTAACCTGCGTTACCGGCGTTTCAGGCTCGGGGAAATCAACGCTCGTCAATGACACGCTCTATGGCGCCATTGCTCGCGCACTTAACGATAATCATAGCGTCGAGATTGCTCCACATAAAGCGCTTAATGGCCTTGAGCATATCGATAAGATTGTCAATATCGACCAGAGCCCGATTGGGCGAACGCCGCGTTCCAATCCTGCCACTTACACCGGGCTTTTCACCCCCATTCGTGAACTCTTTGCCGGCACGCCAGAAGCGCGGGCACGGGGCTATCAACCGGGGCGTTTTAGTTTTAACGTGAAAGGTGGCCGCTGTGAGCATTGTCAGGGTGATGGGCTCATTAAAGTGGAGATGCATTTCCTTCCCGATATCTATGTGATGTGCGATGAATGTCACGGGAAACGCTACAATCGTGAGACCCTTGAGATCAAATACAAGGGGAAAGCGATTAATGAAGTACTCGATATGACCGTCGAAGATGCGTGCGAATTTTTCGAGGCAATTCCGGTGGTGCATCGTCGCCTTAAAACCTTGATGGATGTGGGCTTGAGCTACATTACCCTCGGGCAAAATGCGACCACCTTATCCGGCGGTGAAGCGCAGCGGGTCAAACTCTCGCGCGAACTCTCCAAACGCGATACCGGAAAGACGGTCTATATCCTCGATGAACCCACAACCGGCCTCCATTTTGATGACATTGCCGAACTGTTACAAGTGATTCATCACCTGCGCGATCAAGGCAATACCATTATCATTATTGAGCACAATCTCGATGTGATTAAAACCGCCGATTGGATCATCGATCTTGGTCCTGAAGGCGGCGCTAAAGGCGGTGAAATTCTTATTTCAGGCACGCCGGAAGCAGTGGCAAAATGTAAGAAAAGTTATACCGGGAAATTCCTCGCGCCATTCCTTAAAAAGTAAGCAAGTAAGCATATAAGAATTAAATAACCGGATTCCGGATATGAAAAAGCCCGTAACGACCTCGATTAAGAGTCTTCGTTACGGGCTTTTTATTGTTCCTGTTTGATTTTAATTAAAAATTAAAAACGGCAATTCGCAGGAAGATAACGATCGGCGATGTCGATGGAATAACAGCTCCAAACCACCGAACCCCAACCGTCCTCGGTCGCACTGCCTTCCAAAATGACCGAGCCATAATCGAGCGTTTCATCAAAGTGGATCAGGATCACATTTTCATTGATTTCTACACCGCGCACCGCATTGCTACGAATTGCATCCGCCGGTGAAAGCCCTGCGGTTTGATTATCTGCAGGCCACTCGCCCATGGTTGCGTAATACTCTGTCGCCGCCATTTTTGCCGCCGCCGAGAGCATGATTCCTTCTGCCACCATTTGACGCTTACCATAATCTTGGTACGCCGGAAGCGCAAACATGCCCGCAACGCCCACCATATAGAGCTGTGCATAGGTTGAACCGTAGCCATAATCGTAATCGGTAGGCAACAACTCATATTGATAGCTCCAGCCGAGATACTCTTTGGTCCAATCGAGCGAGATATTGACCTGTGACGACTCTTTCACGCGAAGATCGCTGTAGAGCGGGAATTCATTTAAATTCACCGGCACATCCATCTCATCGCCAAAAACTTGGAGGCGCTCAAGTAGGCCGTAATAATATTTCTGATAC
Organism: Lysobacteraceae bacterium; assembly: GCA_012513365.1. Lineage (GTDB taxonomy): Bacteria > Pseudomonadota > Gammaproteobacteria > Cardiobacteriales > Wohlfahrtiimonadaceae > CALZBJ01. Next base: position 7,355 of record JAAZCI010000143.1, on the reverse strand, counting down.
GCGCCTTTGACATTGATTGTACCGCCTAAGAATGCACTCTCAGAGCGGTAGCTATTCTCTTTTAACCACGGCGCTACTTTAAATTTCGCTTTTTTACGCTCAATTAACGGTTGTGGAATCGAATTCACAAATACCCAATCATTATCTTCCACTAAATAGAGATGGCTATCCGGAGTAAAAAATTGATTAATAACGCCTAAATCAACCCATTTAGCCAATAAAAAACGCGCCACAATCACCCCATCACGCGCTTCGGGCTCCGCCTCTGAAAAGGCAAAATCTAAGAGTTCACGATAGCTTTGATTATTAAAATGGTAATGAGTCACGCCAGATTTTTTCTCAGCGGATTCTGCCGATTTTTCAAGTGCGCTAGTGAGCTCTTTATAAGCCGCTTTATCACGAATGCGAATGGCGGTATTATCGCCTGAATCATCTTTATAGACGGCAATATCCGGGCCAAAGGCTTTCACAAAGAGCGCACTATCAAAGCCGAGTTTTTTATCCAATTCAGTTTTAAATTTCTCTTTGCCAACACGATAAGCCTCTTGCTGATCAACCTCTAAATAATTGAGGATATGATTTTCAAAACTGTTCCATTCCGCAATTGAGGGAAGCGTTTGATGCGCCATATATTGCGGCGTTCCGAGCGTTTCAAAATTTAATGGTGTTTTTTCACTGCCAGAATACCCTAATACTTTTTGCGTATCCCCTTCGATTACAAAGCGAATTTGCCCGCGATTTTCTTCGGTTTTACCTACGCCAAATGAGAGACCTTTAAAATCAGGATGCAACAGCATTGGGAAGAGCGGATTTTGATCCATCATCATAATAAAAAAGGCGAGCTCTTCAGCTAATTGTCCCTTAGGCGCGCTCATCCAGAAAAAGAGTCCATCGCCCGAGGGATCAATGCGCGACTCAGCAACGCTCATCACATTCCCGTCATTTTTAGCGCGGCTATTTAAAGTTTTCTTCCACGCTTCAAGCTCGGTAAGTCCCGCCCCTTTCGATGATCCCATTAAATATAGACGTTTTGCTTTGGTGTCAAAATGGATCGCTACAGCGCCCGCGGCAAGATCGCCTTCTGGGCTTAATTGAATGGTCGGCGGAACGCCTAAGGTTTGCAGAAATTGATTGATCTCACGGACCGATTCAAACTCAACGCCAGCGGTTAGATAGCCTGAGAGATTTTCAATGCTTTGGCCCACAACCGCCACTTCAAGCGGTGAATTAATCCGGCTTAACAGTGCAATTGCGTAGCTAAATTCAGCAGTATTTTGTTTTACTCCAAGACGTTTTAACGCACCTTCCACCGTTTTAGGATTTTGGATGGCTGCCGCAAGCGCTTTGGTAGTTTTTTGGAATTCTTTATTGGAGTAGAGGCGGTTAAGCTCATTGTGATGATTGCTAAGCGTGCCGCCGCTCACTAATTCTGGAACGCGTAAATAAAGGAGCGTATCCTCTTCGATATGCTCCCGTAACAGTGCCCCAGAAGGAGCTGCCAATGCGATGCTCGTTGCAAGTAACGAGCTTAATAAGGTCACTTTAAAAAGTGGTCGTTTCATAGGTACAGCTCCTTTGGCATTTGCCAATTAATTGTTTGTCTAGAACATATTGAGTTCCAATTTAGCACGCAACGACATGCGCTCGGGTGTCCAGAAGGGTTCCCATACAAGATCCACTAAACATTCTTTAATTTGCGGAATTGAGTAGATTGCGTTGCTTACCCAGCTCGGCATTTCTCCGGCAACGGGGCAGCCTGGCGCGGTTAAGGTCATGTCGATTTGAACACGCACATTATCCTCGGTTAGCTCATTAAATTCAATCGCATAAATAAGACCTAGCTCATAAATATCCACCGGAATCTCAGGGTCGTACACTTTTTTGATCGCTTCGATAATTTTCGGAACCATCTCTTCCGCCGCGCGTGTATTCGCTTCCGTCTGCTCCACCCCTTCTGCAAATAAGATGCGTGGGAAATTGGGATCGTCGGTTTTAATCTCCATTTTATTGTGTCTCCTAAACCAATAAAGCCGCTGGGCGACTCGTTTTCATTTCAAGTTATTTCAATTGTAACGTGTGTATCTCGGTTATTCTTTTTCGCTCTCTACCGCGCCCGATGCGTGATGGATCGCCGCTTGCAGAGCGTGCCAAGGAAGCGTTGCACATTTAACGCGCGCCGGATACTCCCGTACGCCCACCAATGCACTTAGATCGCCAAGATGAGCAAGTTCATCACTCGTTTCATTCGCCTTCACCGCCGTTTCAAATGCAGTAAAAAGCGCCTCAATCTCGCCGATCGACTTCCCGATCACAAGCTCTGTCATAATGGAACTTGAGGCCGTTGATATCGCGCATCCTTCCCCTTGAAAGGCCGCCGCTTCCACAATGCCCGCCGCATTGACCGAGAGATAGACCTCAATCTGATCGCCGCAGAGCGGATTAAATCCCTTGCCCGTATGCGTTGCCGGATCGATCACTCGGAAGTTGCGCGGACGCTTATTGTGATCAAGAATCACTTCCTGATACAGCTCTTTAATATCAACACTCATAACAAAATTCTTTCAGCTCGTGTAATTAGCACTAAAAACGTACTAATTATATCGTAAATTGACAAAAATTCGAGAATGATTGGAAAAATATCTCCAAAATCATTTCATGGTAAGATAGCCTATATTTAAAAATTCTGATCGGCGTGACAGGGTCATGCCCGCTAATCTTACGATTGGCTATTTCTCTTTTTTATGAGAAAATCATCCTTCTAAAAAGTTTATTGAAAGGTGTTTACGAATGAGTTGGTTCCAACGTCTTAATCCCATGCGGATTCGCACACAAAGTGCTAAAAAACAAGTTCCAGAAGGTGTCTGGGCAAAGTGTAATTCATGTGATTCGATCCTCTATCAACAAGAGCTCGAGGCGAACTTAAATGTCTGCCCTAAATGTGATCACCACATGCGTCTTTCGGCGCGCAATCGTCTTGAATCATTCTTAGATGAAACAAGCGGAAAAGAGCTCGGTGCAAACTTAGCCTCCGTTGACTTTTTAGGCTTTAAAGATAGTAAACGCTATAAAGATCGTTTAGCCGCGGCGCAAAAATCCACGGGCGAAACTGAAGCGCTCATTGTGATGGAAGGCTCTGTAAAAGGACTTCCGATCGTGGCAGGCGCATTTGATTTTAGCTTTATGGGTGCATCGATGGGATCGGTTGTGGGCGAGCGTTTTAAAATCGCCGGAAATCGTGCGATGGAGCTTGGCATTCCGTTTGTGGTCTTTATCACAAGCGGCGGCGCGCGTATGCAGGAGGGCTTAACCTCACTGATGCAGATGGCCAAAACCTCCGCTGTTGTGGCAAAAATGAATGAAAAAGGACTTCCCTTTATCTCTGTGTTAACCGACCCAACCTTTGGTGGGGTATCGGCAAGTTTTGCGATGCTGGGCGATGTGATTATCGCTGAACCGAAAGCGCTGATCGGCTTTGCTGGCCCTCGCGTCATTGAACAAACGGTGCGTGAGAAATTACCGGAAGGCTTCCAACAGAGTGAATTCTTAATCGAAAAAGGTGCGATCGATATGATCGTTGACCGCCGTGAACTTCGTAACGAAATTTCACGTCTACTTGCAAAATTATCACACTTACCTGAATCGATTGCAGAGGTTCAATAGACCTATTATGCGTAAACAGCTCGATACGCTCGATGCGTGGCTTAGCCACCTTGAGTCCATTCACCCATTATCGATGGATTTTAAATTAGAGCGTATCCGTGCTGTGCTCAAAACGCTCGCAATCGAACCCATTGCCCCGCACGTTATTATCGTCGCGGGCACCAATGGCAAAGGCTCTACCGCCACCACAACGGCGACGCTCTTTACTGAGCAAGGCTATAAAACCGGCCTTTTTACCTCGCCTCACATCAATCGTTTTAATGAACGCATTCGCCTTAATTTAAAAGAAGCGGATGACGCACTCATTATGGAAGCCTTTAACGCGATTGAAACTGCGCGCGGCGAGATCACTCTTACCTATTTTGAGTTTGCAACCTTAGCGGCGTTTTATTGCTTTAAAAAAGAAAATGTCGATGTGGCGATTTTAGAAGTGGGCTTAGGTGGCCGCCTCGATTCAACCAATATCACCCGTGCCGATATGGCGCTCATTACCCCGATCGATCTTGATCACACCCACATTTTGGGCGATACCATCGAGAAAATTGCCTTTGAAAAAGCGGGCGTGATTAAAGAGGGCGCGATCGTAATTACTAGCGAAATCAATCCGCCTGAACCGATCATCACCCAATGCGACAAAATGGGGGCAACGCGTTATTCCCAAGGCGATGCGATTGTGTACAAGATTTTAGAAGATGGGCGTTTTACCTATTCACTCACGCGAAATCTCGCAAACAATCAAGCAAACTCAAAGGAAACGATCGAACTGACGCTGCCTAAATTAAATCTCCTTGGCCGACATCAATATCAAAATGCGGTAACGGCGATTAGTGCGCTTCTGCTCTCGCCCTTCCCCGTCGATCTAGAAAAAATCGGTTCAGGGCTTTCCCATGTGTCACTCAAAGGGCGCTTTCAACCGCTTAAAAAAGAGGGTTCGCCGGATCTCTATCTCGATGTCACTCACAATCGCCAAGGGGCACGTGTTTTAAAAGACCTCATTAAGAGCTATCCCTCTAAAGGCCGTGTTTTAGCGGTTTTTGGTATGCTCATTGATAAAGACCCGTTTGCGGTCACCCATGAATTAAATTCCCACATCGATCACTGGTATCTGACCGGAATTGATGGCGAACGTGGCCAAACGGAAGCGGCACTGCTTGAGCGAATTGCCACCGAAATTGATCACCGTTATACCCTCACTCATGATGTGCCATCCGCTTGCGAAAAAGCATTAAAGGACGCCTCTAAAGATGATATAATCATCGTATTTGGCTCATTTCACATTGTTTCTGCAGGAATAAATTGGCTTAACGACTATGGCTATCACGATTAATAAAACACTCTTACGTCGCCTGATTGGGCTTCTATTTATTGTGGCAATCGCGTTATTGCTCTCGCCGCTCGTCTTTAAACCAAACCCCAATTTACCGGGGCAAAGTACGCAGATGCTCAGCGAAAATGATCTTAAAAACCAGAAAACCAATCGCTTAGTGATCCCCATGACCACCAAAAATGACGATGGCTCAAGCACCATTATCGTTAAACCCCCTACGGTTGAATTTAAGCCCAAAGAAACGAAACCCGTGCTTCCTCCCATGACGGAAGAATTTCCGGATCCGATGGTAGAGGGCGGCAATAAATCGGTCGTACCTGAATCGCTTTGGGATAAGATCGAAAGCGAGCCCAAAACTGTGGCAGAAACGCCCAAAACCGTGACCGCCAATAAACGCCCTGATCCCCTTCCGGCCGGCCATTCCCTTGCGAAAAAAGAGACTCCTAATGCTCAACAAGGAACGAATAACGCACACAATGGCAATCCTGCTACTAACACGCAAAAGCAGGCTCAAACCCAAACAAAACCTAAAACGGAAGTGAAACCGCCGGCGATTAAACTCCGCTCGGTACAAGAGACTAAACCGGCTACAAAGACACAAACCGCGCAAGCCAATAAACCCGCTCAAACAGCCGCAGTATCAAGCGGTGCCAAAGGCTGGTATGTGCAAGTGGGAAGCTTTGGTAGTCGCCAAAATGCAAACGCTCGCCATGCAGAGTTTAAACGCCAAAATTTACCGGCGGTCATCTTTGTAGAAGGAAATTTTAACAAGGTTCAAATCGGCCCATATCGCACCCGCGATGAGGCTGAGCGAATTCAAAGTCGCCTACGCGCCAATAAAATCGATACCACCATCTTATCTCGATAATCTGACTCTCAATAAAGGACCCAAATAGTGGAAGAATTAAATATCATCGATTACATTATTTTAGGCATCATGCTGATTTCGGTGCTCGTTGCGTATACCCGCGGCGTCATTACCGAAGTGCTGTCGCTATTTGTCTGGATTGGCGCCATCATTGGGGCAACGCTCTATTTTGAAGATGTGGCGAAAATGCTTCCCAATATTTTATACGATAGTCCTGCCTCAAACCTTGCTGATGCCACCGATCCGAATAATCGAAACGATGTGATTCTCACCTCGATTTTAAGTTTTCTGATCACCTTTTTTGGCCTTCTTTTCATTTTGGGGCTAGTCAATTTAGTGATCTCACTCTTTATTCGTCACTTTAAAATCAACTTTATCGACCGCCTACTCGGCGCTGCCTTTGGCGTTCTTCGCGGGATTTTGATTGTGGCGTTTATCTCGATGTTTATCATTACATCCCCCTTAAGCGATCATCCTTATTGGCAAGAAGCGCGCCTCTCACCAACGGTGACGGAGTGGGCAAACAGCTTATCGACCATTATTCCGGAAGATTTCTTAAGTAAAATTAATAGCCGCAGCCTGCTCGAAGACATTGAAAAAGTCCGCACGAGCACTGAACACACTCGCGGTTTACTCGATCAGGATGGCACCTCTGCCCCTGCCGATTCAACACTCAATCAGCGCCTGATGGAACAAAGTGATCAATAGGCATCGATAAGGATTGATGGTTCTGCGTACGACGCGGAATCCCCTGCCTTGCGCTTGAAAAATGAGGGTTCGCCCTCATTACTTGTTTTTACTCTGCTGAGCGATGGAGAAACAAATCAGTATGAATATTTCACACGACGAAATTAACAAATTTAACGACCAAGATTGGTGGAATGAAGATGGCGATCTTAAAACCCTTCACGATATCAATCCGACCCGCTTTGAATATATCACTTCCGAGATCGATCTCCATGGCAAAACCGCACTGGATGTGGGTTGCGGCGGCGGTATTATCTCGGAAGGATTAGCCGCTCGCGGCGCGAAAGTGACCGCCATTGATATGGCACCAAACGCCATTGAAACCGCCAAAGCGCATGCGTTAGTGAACGATCTTACTATCGATTATCGCGTCACCACTGTGGAAGAGTTTGCAAAAGAGAACCCTGAGAAATTTGATGTGGTGACCTGCCTTGAAATGCTCGAACATGTGCCGATGCCGGGCTCCATTGTTAAAGCGTGCGCAGAGACCTTAAAACCGGGCGGGATGCTCTTTTTATCAACGCTCAACCGTAACATGAAATCAAAAATGCTCGCGGTCTTTGCGGCGGAACATCTTCTTCGCATCGTTCCGAAAGGCACTCATAATCCCGATTCATTTATCACCCCGCTTGAACTCTATGAGATGTGCGAAATGGCAGGGCTAAAAGTGAAAAGCATCAAAGGCATGCATTACAATCCCTTTACCCGCGTCGCCTATTTAAAAGATGATGTGAGCATTAATTACCTACTCTG
>JAAZCI010000142.1 GCA_012513365.1 Lysobacteraceae bacterium | reverse complement strand
TAGGGCGATTGACATCGACATTGGTGAGAATGAAGTTTTTCTCACGATTGATCGATTTAATATATTCACGTCCCGCAATAATACCCTTATCTTCTGTAATTTGTACGATTTCGATCGTTGGTTGAAGAAGTTCTGAGCGAAAGAGTTTACTCCAGTCCCGCTCAACTTTGTCTAGGGAGAGAATGTAGGCGCCTTGACCGATGACCATCAAAATGATGAGCAAAAAGGCGGTGGAAAACCAGACTTTATGGAAGTATGAACGAAAAAAGATCATAGTACATATCCTATCAACAGGAAAAAGGCTAATATCCTCACAGCATACGTCAAAAGTCAGGTTTGAGCCATGGTAATGCAACTATTTGTAAGCATTTGTAAGCATTTTAAATCGACCCATTATGTCCTCGATGGAATATCATCGAATAATATATAGGGGTTAATGGGCGATTTATAATGTCAATTTTGTTAAGAATTGTGTAGACAATTTAAAGAATCAATTGGTACCCGCGTCCACGGACACTTTTAATAGTGATGCCGAGTTCGCTAATTTTTTTACGAATGTTAGAAATATGCACATCTAGGCTACGATCAAAGGGTTTAAGGGTTCGTTGCAGTGCAATCTCAGAGATCTCCTCTTTTGAGACCACCTCGCCTAAGTTCGTGGCAAGGACTTTCAAAACTTCATATTCGATGCCGGTGAGTAACACTTCTTCACCGTGAATGTAAAAAAGTCGTTTATTATCGTCCCAATCGATCTTATCATTCTGCGATTCTTCATCATCGTCAAAGGTTTTATAAGTACGGCGTAACACCGCTTTAATGCGGGCGCTTAGCTCATGGGGTTCAGCGGGTTTTGAGACGTAGTCGTCCGCGCCAAGCTCAAGACCGACCACTCGATCGATCGGCTCTGATTTTGCGGTAAGCATAATGACCGGCATCGCAGGATATTTTTGATGGATCACTTTGAGTGTCTCAATTCCATTAAGGCGGGGCATCATCACATCTAAAATACAGAGGTGATAGTCCTCTTCATCGATTAATACCAGTGCTTCTTTCCCATCGTGGGCCACGGAAACATTGAATCCATCGCGAGATAAATGCTCACCTAGTAGGGCGGTAAATTCTTTATCGTCGTCAACGAGAAGTATTTTATTATTTTTCTGTAACATGGTTTGATTAACCTTCCTTAATAATCCATCAAATAAATTAACTTGTATACAATCCTATAGGGCATTTTATAAGTCAAATTATAAAAAACAAGTGTAATTTTTCACTAAACGCATAAGCCTAATTATTTTAATCCCCTTTCAATATGAACTAGATGACTCAGAGTAAGTTTAGTAAAGAATCGATCGCTATTGAAAGTTATAGTAAATTAAATTTGATAAAAAACAATAACTATTAATAATTAATTTTAATATCTAATTGTATACAAACTTAAGTTGTTGTCGATGAATGCGGTCAAAAGGTAAGCATAGATTAAAGATAAAGTGACCAAAGGCGAATCATTCCCTGTATAATAAAGAGTTAGGTCAAGGACGAAAGCCTTTATTGTAATCATAGAAGATGCATTTATTAGGAGAATATGAAGTTACAGAAACGGTTAGCGATAAAGCAGCGCCTTGCAATGACCCAAGGGTTGCAGCAAGCGATTCGCATTTTACAGCTCAATCAGCAAGATCTTCAGCTAGAGATTAATGAGTTTCTCGACTCTAATATCATGCTTGAGTATGACTACGAGCGCGACCAAGAGCCTCTTGAGTCGCTTGAAGAACGTTTTGAAGAAAAAAGTGGTGATGAGAGCCTTGATTTTGATGAAGAGGGCAGCGTCACTGTCGAGGCCGATTGGGATTATTATTCCGGCGGTGAGACGAGCTATAGCACAGGGCCTGATGAGGAAAATGATCCGCTCAATCAATTGACGGAAGCCCATCGGACTACGGTGCACGAGGATCTTTTGTGGCAACTCGAAGTGAGTCAATTTACCGAGCGTGAGCGCACGATTGGTAAGTGCATTATTAGTGAAATTAATCACGAGGGCTACTTTTTAACCTCGCTCTATGAGATTAAAGAGTGGCTCGAGACGGTCTATGCGGATATCACCATTGCTGAGATGGAAGCGGTGTTAAAACGGATTCAAGCCTTTGAACCTTCCGGCATTGCCGCACGTTCGGTGGAAGAGAGTTTGATCAATCAGATTAATGATCTCACCCCGCGCCCTTATTGGGCCGATCATGCCGTGACGCTCCTTGAAAAAGGTAAAAAAGATCTTGAACACCTCAACATTCCAAAATTGCGCCGACTTCTAGGGATTGATGAAGAGCTGCTCCGCGTAATTTTAGGGGAATTGCAGCGCCTTGATCCCAAACCGGGTTATAAAATTGGCGGATCAAACGTTGGTGGGATTCGTCCTGAAATTATTGTCACCCTCGATGGACGCTTGATTAATGTGGCGCTCAACGATGAGGTAGTGCCGAAACTTCGCATCAATAAGGAGTATGCCACCATTGCGAAATTTGCCAATGAAGATGGCTCGATGCTCCGCACCCATTTAAGCGATGCGCAGGGCTTTATTCGCAGCATTCACAGCCGCTTTGATACGATGCTGATGGTAGCCGAAGAAATTGTGCGTTTTCAGCGGGCATTTTTCTTTGAAGGGGCAAGTGCGATTCGTCCGCTGCAACTCAAAGACATTGCTGGTCGTTTGGATTTTAGTGAATCGACTATTTCACGTGCGGTAAACGGCAAATATATGCTCTGCCCGACGGGGACTTATGAGCTTAAATTCTTCTTTTCTAATCAAGTGGCGCTCTCAAGTGCTGACGGGGATGAAGATGCCTCAGCGGTGGCGATTCGTGCCGAATTACAGAAAATTATCGATCAAGAAAACCCTGAAAAGCCCTATAGCGACGCGAAACTGGTGACACTCTTAGAAGAGCATGGTTATAAAATTGCGCGCCGTACCGTGGCAAAATATCGCGATGTGTTAGGAATTCCAAGTTCCACCGATCGTAAAACCTTTGCAAAGCGTGATGAGATTATTGAGTGACTGAGTGATCCTCTAGGAATGTAATCGATATAACAGCCGATACAAAAAACGCGATGCGCCTTTTAAAGCCATCGCGTTTTTTGATCCGTGTTTCGGTCGATCAGCATTTTGATCGATCTGCCTATTTTTTCAAATTCATTTTTCCCTCTTCCCCTTTGAGAAGGCGCGAGATATTGGCTTTATGGCGATAGATGAGGAGCAGATCCATCATAATCACCACAATAACGATTTCAAAGGGGGCTTTAAAGAGATAGAGAAAAAGGGGCGCTAACACAGCCGCGGTAAGGGCGGAGAGCGATGAGATTTTTGTGGTCAGAAATACGAGAATCCACGTTCCAAAAGCGCAAAGCGCCACAAGAGGACTTAAACCTAAAATCGCCCCAAATGCCGTTGCCACCCCTTTTCCGCCTTTAAATCCAAAAAAGATCGGGAAGAGGTGGCCTAAAAATGCCCCAAGTGCCGAGAGCGCGAGCGTAAGCGGAGATAGTGCTAAGAGATTAACAATCGCAACGGGAATGAGCCCTTTGAGAAGGTCGCCAACGAGAGTAATAATCGCTGCTTTTTTCCCGCCAAGACGCATAACATTGGTGGCACCTGGGTTATTTGATCCGGTCGTACGGGGATCGGGCAATCCAAAGGCGCGGCAGACAATAATCGCCGAAGAGATGGAGCCAGCAAGATAGCTGATAAAAAAGATCAGCGCGGGAAGCAGTAAATTCATGTTCATAGGAACTCGTTGGAAAGTGAAAAATTAGTCGCTAGTTTGACGCTTTTTTTCCATATAGTCAAAAAAACGATAGACCCGTTCCTCTTTAAGGGTTTTGGTCATCGGCGGCAGACTATTGAGGAATTGAACGCCATATCGTTTTGTGGAAAGACGAGGATCGGCTATCACAAGCACACCATAATCGCTCGGGTCACGAATCAGTCGTCCGACTCCTTGTTTGAGCGAAATAATCGCGCGCGGCAGTTGATAGAGCATAAAGGGATTTTTATCTTGACTGCGAAGCAGATCAATTTTCGCTTGCTCGATCGGGTCGCCGGGTGAGGCAAAGGGGAATTTCTCGATAATCACGCAAGCAAGGGCATCGCCTTTAACGTCCACCCCTTCCCAAAAGCTCATGGTGCC